>NZ_BAABDL010000015.1:0-973 GCF_039539605.1 Amphibacillus indicireducens
TTCAGCCGAGTGAGCATTTTGTTTTTGATTTGGATTCGGCAAATTTCACGACCTGTGGTCATCAATATGGCACCGACTACAATGCCCATTATCAAACAAACGGTTACCATCCACTCGTATTATTTGATGGCTTAACGGGTGATTGCATCAAAGCAGCTCTTCGTGCAGGTAATGTTTATACGTCTCGCAATGTCGTTAGCTTTGTTGGTCCTGTGATCAAGGAATATAAAAAAATAAATCCAAGTGCAACCATCGCTGTCAGGGGCGATAGTGGTTTCGCTGTCCCTAAACTCTATGAGTTGTGTGAAGAACACGAGATCAAATACGCCATTCGCCTTAAATCAAATAAGCGTTTAACATCGATGGCTCAAGACATTGAACATCAAATCGGGAATCGACTAAAACTTAATAACGGTGCGCCTTATGTGTTTTATAAAGAAATAACCTACAAGGCGGCAAGCTGGAACAAGTCAAGACGAGTGATCGTCAAGTTAGAGAGACCAGAAGGCGAACTCTTATTTCGTTATTCCTTCATTGTCACGAACTTAAGCTATCGCCCTAAAAACATCGTCAAATTTTATCAAAACCGTGGGACGATGGAAAATTTCATTAAGGAAGGGAAAAACGGATTTGCGTTCGATCAACTAAGTAGCCCTGACTTTTATACAAATGCAACGAAGCTACAGATCGCGTTACTTGCTTACAATTTTGCGAATTGGTTTCGCCGACTCTGCTTACCAAAAAGCATGAATAACAGCACCGTAGCAACTGTTAGAATTAAGCTGATTAAAATAGCAGGTAAAGTAATCAATACAGCCCGTTATACGCCCTTCAAACTATGTAGCAGTTGTCTTTACAAAAAACAATTTTGGTTCACTCTTAAAAAAATTCAAGGCATACCGCTTATTGAGTGACCCAATTAATAGCCGTTCATAATTTCAAAAAACTAAGATCATCTTGCGGGATAAGTCTG
>NZ_BAABDL010000015.1:1024-26624 GCF_039539605.1 Amphibacillus indicireducens
TTAGCGGGCAACCACACTTATTTAGGTATAAGTATTAAATCGTCCTGACTGTCATTTGTTTTTGGCATTTTACAGGGAAAGTACCTATAAAAAAATCAAGTTATGAATAATGCAGGATTTTCTTGAATTATAATACAACTCTGATAATTTAGTTAATTTACTGTAAATATACAATTAATTTATTTTAGAACAAGATTATCAAAGCATCTAAGGTTTTACTCCACCAAAAAACTCACATCCCAAACGGAATGTGAGTTTTAACTAATCCAACAACGATAATCTTACTGTATTCGATCGGGTGCCTGTTTGGTCGGTCAATGGGTTGTATGGCACGATGTAGTAGGTACCTTGATCAAAAATGGACATCTCCGATAAAGTAAATTCGCCTGCTCCGACGACGCGTCCGAGATATTGATCAGCACCTTCTGATTCTGCCACTTGATAAATATGATAAACAACACGTTCATCAGCCGACGGTGTCCAAGTAAGTTCGCCACGTAATAAACGCCAGCCACCAAATCCAAATGAGGCGTCAAGGTCATTAATTACAGGTAACTCGATTGGCTCTGGTAACTCTTCAAGGTGATCAGGGCGAGTAAATTCATCTGTCAATGGTTGGACTCGATCAATTTCACTTAAAATTGCTTTCGTTAGTTCGGTTGGTGCTGAGCTTCCGACTGTTAAATAATGATCGGCATCACTGACATCGTAGCCGATCCATAGAGACGTGACATACTCTGGCGTGATACCGGCAAACCAACTGTCTTTCACGTAACCTGTGGCATGTGGGTGTTGCGTTGTTCCTGTTTTTCCTGCGAGTGCTTTCGAATAATTTCCAGCCTGCCCTGTCCCTTCATCAACCACATTTTCCAACATCCGCAACATGTACCAAGCGGATTGCTCATCAAACACTTGATTTGTGGGAGGGCTAGCTTCGGCAATCGTTCGACCGTGGCGATCCGTTATTTTTGCAATCGTATGGGCTTGAATCCATTCACCCTCGTGAATAAACGTCCGATATCCTTCCGCAATTTGTAGGGGAGTGAGACCTTGCTCCAATCCACCTAATCCAAGTGCTAATCCATTATCGGGCAAAATCATCTGCATCTTTTCTAAATAACTTTTACTTGTCGAAATCCCAATCTGATCTAACAACCAGACTGTTGATGTGTTTTTTGAAACCGTTACGGCATCATACATCGGCACTTCACCTGCATATTTGCCGTCAAAATTTCTAACTTGGTAACCATCATAATCACGTTCAGTATCATCTAATAAATCATAAGCACTATATCCTTCTGAAAGTGCTGGAGCAAAGACAGCCAGTGGTTTGATCACTGACCCTGGTTGGCGCTCAACCTCTACTCGGTGTAAGTCACCAATTGAGTAATCACGTCCTCCAAGGGCAGCTTTTAAATGACCTGTTTCCTGATCAAGCAAAGTAAAAGCGGTCTCAATATTATCCTCTGAACCTTGAAAAAATTGATCATTCTGAATCTGTTCGTAAGCTATTTTTTGAATCGTTGGGTCGAGATAAACTGTGATCTCGTAGCCTCCACGTTGTAACTCTGCCCGAGAAATTTGATAGAGCGTCTCCGCTTCCCGAATCACAAGCTCCAAATAATCATCAATCCACGGTTCGTTGCGATTCACTGGTTCAACAACTGTCGATGTCCGCCCTTGGAGTGTGAGCATTTCTTCTGTATCTAGATAACCCGCCCGATTCATTTGACTCAGCACGAGATCTCGCCTGTCTAGCGCACGCTCCTCGTCAATATGTGGTGAATAGTAGTTCGGTGCATTAATCATTCCTGCCAAAAGTGCCCCTTCGGTAATCGTCAATTCACTGACATCTTTAGCAAAGAAATAATCTGCTGCTGTTCCAACCCCATGAATTCCGTGGCCAAAATAAACTTGATTTAAGTATAATTCGAGTAGATCACTTTTCGTATAATGCCGTTCTAAATAAATTGATGCCATCACTTCCTGAGTTTTACGCATCCATGATTTTTCATTCGTTAAAAAGAGGTTTTTAGCTAATTGTTGTGTGATCGTACTTGCACCTTCAACTTTATCAAATGCGATTAGATCACGATACACCGCCCTGACAACAGCTCTAAAATCAATTCCCGCATGTGAATAGAAACGTTGATCTTCAATTGCGATAAATGCTTCTTGAACATGGGTTGGTATCTCTTTTAATTGGACAAGTTGGCGATTTTCTTGATAAAGTCTGCCTGCATACTCACCGTCTTCAGTCACAACTTGGGTCGTCGCAGGTAAAATAAGTGCGGTTTCATCGACAATGAGCCGGCCACCGAAAATTATAAACAGGAAGCCAACGACACTTAACGTCATAAATGAGCCGACCAACAAAATTGGCCACTTAATCCAACTCTGATTGATAAACTTCCAACCTTTAACTAGATATTCTTTTATTTTGTCCATAAAAAAATCACCTCACAATCCGATCAAAACCTTAATTACTAACACATTATACGTCAAAATTAGACAAAGCTAAAGATTAAACGATTATTGTGTTGATGAGTTGATCAAATATGAGATGAGTTTTTATCGCAGTCTAACTGTCAGCAAGACTCTCACTTCAAGAATGAGGAGGAAACTAAGATTTAAACGTGGGGATCAAGAATAACCCACACTGATAGAAGTGTCACGAATAGGGACTAATCCTCAGAAATCACCCTCATAATCAGGTTGGTATCTAACGAACAAGGGCTAATCGTCAGAAATCGTCTTCTGCTTCGATGTGATTTCTCACGAATAAGGGCTAATCGTTAGAAATCGTCTTCTGTTTCGATGTGATTTCTCACGAATAAGGGCTAATCGTCAGAGATCGTTCTCTGCTTCGATGTGATTTCTCACGAATAGGTGCTAATCGTCAGAAATCGTCTTCTGCTTCGATGTGATTTCTCACGAATAAGGGCTAATCGTTAGAAATCGTCTTCTGTTTCGATGTGATTTCTCACGAATAAGGGCTAATCGTCAGAGATCGTCCTCTGTTTCGATGTGATTTCTCACGAATAAGGGCTAATCGTCAGAGATCGTCCTCTGCTTCGGTGTGATTTCTCACGAATAAGGGCTAATCGTCAGAGATCGTCCTCTGCTTCGGTGTGATTTCTCACGAATAGGTGCTAATCATCAGAGATCGTCCTCATAATCAGACCTAATCGTGCCCTGGCTCAACGAAAAATCATCACTGGGGGAACGAATAGAGACTAATCATACCCTCACTCAACGAAAAACCGTCATAGGGGCAACGAATAGAACCTAATCATGCCCTCACTCAACGAAAAATCGTCACAGAGGGAACGAATAGAACCTAATCGTACCCTGTCTCAACGAAAAAATCATCGCAGTGGGAACGAATAGAGACTAATCATGCCCTCACTCAGCGAAAAAACACCATAGGAGTAACGAATAGAGACTAATCGCAGTCCTAAGTTTTTTTGTGGGACGAGTAACCGCAGTCCCAGTCCCAATCAGTTGGCACTGATTGAAGTTTCACTTTATCGCAGTGCAACTGTCAGTAAGATCCCCAATTTAAAATTCAAAGGAAAACAAGATTTCAACGTGGGGATCAACTGACAGTAACGGCCCGATTGGTTCAAGGGCCTTTAGGTCATACCCTTGTGGTACTACCAAATGTTCTCGGTGGGACGAGTAACCGCAGTCCCAATCAGTTGGCACTGATTGAAGTTTCCTTTTATAATAAATGATGACGATGGGCGTAAACCGCCGCTTGCGTTCGATCATGAACCTCTAGTTTCCTTAAAATATTGCTGACATGTGTCTTCACTGTTTTAATCCCGATAAACAACTGGTCGGCAATTTCTTGATTTGTTGCGCCATTTGCAAGACAAATTAAAACTTCAAGCTCTCGATCGGTTAATTGATCATGTAGTGTCGCTTGTTTGCCTTGGAAACGTGTCATCACCTTGTGGGCAACTTTTGGTTCGATCACATTTTCGCCATGATGGGCTTTTTTGATCGCACTGACAATTTCCTCGGCTGAGGCCGTTTTTAACAAATAGCTAAATGCACCCGCTTCGAGAACAGGGAAGATTTGTTTATCATCATAGTAACTCGTTAAAACAATCACCTTACAGTCAGGAATCACTTCTTTAATCCGTTTTGTTGCTTCTATGCCGTTGCCGTTTTCCATAATTAAGTCCATTAACACAACGTCTGGCTTTTGTTTTAGGACGACCTCAACGCCTTCCTCTCCACTGCTTGCTTCTCCGATCACCTGAAAATCTGCTTCAGTTTCCAGATAAGCAATCACACCTTTTCTAACGACATCATGGTCGTCAACAACTACGATGCGTATCATTCTTCCACCTCCTGTTTAGGAAATGGAACACGAATATCGATATATGTTCCGATCCCTTTTTTCGTTCGTAAATTGAAATGACCACCAATTTCTTCGCTCCGTTCACGCATTGTTTTCAAGCCATACGACGTTTTCTTCTGATCGGCTTGCTCCCAATCAAAACCGTCACCGTTATCGGCAATATGTACAAACAGATGCTCCGGCTCATGTCTGAGGATAATTTTTACATGTTTTGCATCTGCATGGCGCAATGTATTGGACAGAGCTTCTTGAATAATTCTGAAAATATGCTCCTCTGTAAATCGTGGGATCTGATCGATTTGGTCAATTTTTAGCTCAAAATGAATCGCACTTTTTGTTTTCAATTCAGCAATTAAGTTGTGAATCCCATCTTTTAGCGATTGATCCGATAGATGAATCGGTCTCAAATGCAAGAGTAGTGCACGCATTTCTGTTTGTGCCTTCATCGCTGTTTCTGCCAGATCTTCAACCTGACTTTGTGCCTTTTCTGGATTCATTTTAACGCCACGAACGACTGCCTTAGACATCATTGCCAAAGCAAACAGCTGTTGACTGACCGAATCATGCAGGTCACGTGCTAACCGTTGCCGTTCTTCAATCGTGGCAATTTTGTGGGCTCTTTCAGCATAGGCTGCTTTTTCGTCAGCGAGTCGCTGGAGATAATGAACTTGGTCGCCTAATTTTTTAGCTAAATCATTCAGCTCTACACCGATTCGCGATACTTCACCCTCTTCTTCAAGCCGAAAACGCGTGTGATAATTACCACGTGATAGCTGCATAATCATCACCGATAAATCATCAAATTGCGATTTCATTTTGCCACTTGAGCGAAAACCGATTAAAATCGCAATAATTGAACCGATTAAGAAATGAACAACTGAAAAAAGCATAATCGTTGCTTGATCTAACCAATTTGGATCCGCAATTAAATCGATTAGCGTTAAGCCAATGAGCACAGCTAACGTTAAAAAAGCAACTGTTGTTAATTGCGATTGAATATAAGAATAACGAATCGAATTTAGCTTTTTAAACACACCAGTCACCTTCCTTAAATTCGATCAACTCTGATAGAACCTGCATTTAATTTTAAATTAAACGTTAATTTACGGGTTGCTTCTTCATAACCCGTCGTTTGATACATTAATGTCCGGTTAATCCCTTGTGACGTTTGATCTAACACAAAAACTTCACCAGCATGAACAGTTGCACGCACCGAAAAATCAACATGATGAGGCAAAATAATATTAATATCCCCAGCTAAACCATGAATCGTAATTGGCGTATCCTGATCTGGTATAAACGCCTTGGTAAAATCCATCGTATGATCACCAACAACATTCCATATGTTCGTTGGCTCAACTTTCCAATTCGTTTTACTATAATCATAGTCGCCAAATACGACATGTTCGCGCTCCCCATCTTTACCAACATTCATTTCCGGATCATTTGATTCATAAAAAATTTTCATCCGTCGTTTGCGTGGGATCCCTAAATAGCTTAAGCCAATAAACACGAGAATTAACGGCCATAATTTATAAACATCCCAAAACAAAAACGTTATATAATTAAATTGATCGAGCAACAGTAGTGAACCAAAAGTAATTAAAAAGAGCGGTACCCAAATGCCATTTAAGCCTTTAAAACTTTTATACAACCACTTTAACCCAACTAAAATAAAGAAGGTTGGATAAATATACGGCCACCAATCACCTATTGACCACGTTGCAAGACCAAGATTTTCTAAGACAAGAATAACTCCTAATAAAATAATCGCCATCGCTATCATACTGCGAAAAAAACGATTCCCCATCCAAACTCACCCTTTCTTTGATCATTTTCTAGTTTATTTTCAACTATACCTCTATTATACAGATAATCTCTTAAACAAACACAATCTAGAGCATGGTTTTGTCTCAGTCTTAAGTATGAGTTTGCGTGACTTTGGGCTGACCAATAGTTACGATTAAAAATAAAACGATTCACAGCGTATTTTATCACTTGTGAATCGTTCTGTTTAATTAGGTGAGTTTTTTCATAACATAGATTCGGGAAAATCCAGTAATAAAAACAATTCCGATTAATAGCACAGACCCTGATTGCCATAAATCTGTCGTTAACAAGCTGACTAGAGTAAAGACAATCAGTTGTAACGCAAGTAGTTGTTCGATTAATTTGATGATTGCATCCTTACGTTCAGTCATTTTTATCGGATATAAATCGCCCCATATTTGCGTCCGATGATGGTACCAAAGGGGAACCAATTGAATACCCGTGATATACAGAAACAGCATAGACACAACTAGGACAATTAAAATATGGTCAAAATAGGCAAGTAGCATCGCGCCAATCAGTGTTAGGCGAAGGTAAAGACCAAAATAATCAGCTGATCGGCTCAAAGTGATCCGATACAAAAATGAGTAACTATTTTTTTGCTCAAAAGGAATTGCTTTCGTCAGCCACCCCACTAATAGGCGGCGTTTTTTGATTGATGTTTTAAAATGCGGGACATCAGTAAACATGCTTGCTAAGCGGTAAAAGCTCTGCATCCGTTGTTGATCTTTTTCAACTAATTGATCCCAAGCCAATGCAAAACGATGACTATAATAATAGAGATAAACGAACAAACCAATCAGTCCAACTGCGAGTAGGCTTGCGATCAGAACGTGCCGATTGATAAAACTATAAAAGAAAGCGAGCTGCAACAGAAAGCGAAGCAGTTTTTCACTGCGCTGAATCGCTCGATCTCTTACGCGCAATATCCACCAGTTCAGTAAAAAATGCCATGCTTTAAAAAAGACAAGCATTAAAAGCAGCAGTTGATAGCTTTCTGTTAACTCACTCGTCTGATAGAGTGGCGCTAAAGCTGCTGCTACAATTGCGACAAGATAGAGTTGAGTTAAAAAGCTATACCATAGGGTTAGATTAAAATAGGGTGTTAGCTTTTTTTCAGCGGGAAATAAAAAGACTAAATCCGCTTCCTTTAATAAATTCTGGATTGGATTATATAGCGCAACGAGCGCAAACAATAGACTAACGATCCAGTCTGTTGGGAAATTGTCTGGTAGCTGGGTTAAGAATTGTTGATAAAAAACAGCCCCTGCGCCAAGCAAAAATAAAATTGCAATCGCTAAGTGACCATTTAGAATGTATTGAAGATAACGAACTGTTTCTTTGAGATGGGCGCTAAATCGCTTCTTAAATAATTGTTTACTATCCATTGGTTAACCTTCCTTTGTGAGCTGCAAATAAAGATCATCTAGCGTGCTTGACGGCATCTTAAATTGAGCCCGCAATTCATCAATTGTGCCCATCGCTTTAATTTCGCCATCATGTAAAATGACAAATCGATCACAGTAGCGTTCAGCCGTTGCTAAAATATGTGTTGACATTAAAATTCCAGCACCTTGCTCTTTTACCTCGATCATTCGATCTAATAGTGCTTGAATTGCGAGTGGATCGAGTCCAACAAATGGTTCGTCGATAATGTACAGTGGTGGATCGATTAAGAAGGCACACATGATCATCACCTTCTGCTTCATCCCTTTTGAAAAATGAATCGGAAACCAATTGATTTGTTTTTCGAGACGAAATGTTTTTAATAGCTTTGGTAGGCGCTCGTCAAATGTCTTTTGATCGAGGTCATAAGCCATTGCGGTCAACTTTAAATGCTCGTACAAATTTAACTCTTCATATAATAATGGTGTCTCAGGGATGTAACCAAACTGTTTCCGAAAAGCTTCTGTATCTGATTGGTTTCTGTAACCCGATAATCTGATCTTGCCTTCACGCGGTTCCATTAGACCGATAATATGCTTAATTGTCGTACTTTTTCCTGCACCATTTAAACCGATCAGACCGATAATCTCACCTGGTTTAACATCAAATGAAATGCCATGGAGTACATTTTTGTGCGTATAGCCGCCTTTTAAATTCTCAATTTGTAATAAGCTGGACATCTTGTCCCCTCCTCAAACGTGGTTCAACAATTTTTACCGAAACGATCTTGATTAATCATGGTATATAAATTTTACCATTATTAGAGCTGAATGCAAATCGGAGCGGTTGTCGTTTTTTTGCTAAGCTGGGTGGATTAATGATAAAATGGGGTCAAATAAAAAAGGAGTGAATCTGATGTCAGTGGATCAAAACTGTATTTTTTGCAAAATTATTGCTGGTGAAATTCCATCGGCTAAAGTTTATGAGGATGAGGATGTCTATGCATTTCTTGATCTTAGTCAAGTGACGAAGGGGCATACGCTTGTGATTCCGAAGGCTCATACGAAAGATATCTATCAGACGAGTGAGGAAGTGGCAAGTCAATTGTTCGCTCGGGTGCCTAAAATTAGTCAGGCGATTGAGAAGAGTTTTAAGCCAAAAGGGATTAATATTTTAAGTAATACGGGGGAAGCTGCTGGTCAATCGGTCTTCCATCTTCATTTGCATTTAATTCCACGCTATGATCAAACGGATGGTTTTCAGCCGAACTGGGTAACGCATAATGATGATTATAGTCAGGAAGATTTAGCTGAAATTGCAAGTTTGATTTCTCAGAATATTTAGTATTTACTTTATTATTTATTGTGTTATAATTGAAAAAACCTCGCATTTGGCAATCAGTGCACAAATGGGGGTTCAAAAATGAGCTTAGTTGAGGAGAGATGAGCATGAAAACGAAAGATTTAGTTCTATTGGCATTATTTATGGGGATCGGTGCTGTTTTACACTTGATTTCACCACCAATTTTATTCGGAATGAAGCCTGACATTATGTTACCGATGATGTTTTTAGGCATTATGTTATTTCCAAAAGTGAATTACGTTGTTGTTGTTAGTTTAGCAACTGGTGTGATTTCTGCACTAACGACTGGTGCGCCCGGTGGACAAATATCAAACTTAGTTGAAAAACCGATTACCGCATTTATCTTTTTTGCTTTATTTTTAATCATTCCGAAGCAAGTCAATCAAAAAATTGCTGTACCTATTTTAATTACGATTGGAACCATTGTAAGTGGATCCGTATTCTTGATTATGGCACTTTATGTTGTCGGTTTAATGGGCGGTTCATTCGTTGCAATGTTCGTTGGCGTTGTTTTACCAGCAGTATTGTTTAACGTCATTTTTACAATTATCTTGTATCCAATCGTCCAGTCGATCATGCGACGATCTAACTTTGAATTTGCATAATATATCAAAAGCTAAGCATCCACTCGTTTAACTGGTGGATGCTTTTTAATTTCTCGGATAGCGTAGTTCGATATTTTCTATTTTTGTAATTACTGCTGGATAAGATTCTTGAATCGGACCTTTGACGAGCAAAGTGAGATAATCACCATTTTGCAAGGTAGTGTCTGTAGCTGGCATTGAATAGAGTCTCAATCCGCCGATTGATTCAAAATAGGCGATGATGTCTTCGCTTAATTTTGCATCTTCTTCAAACAGTTGGAACATGCTTTGGTAATAAGCTTGAAATTGAGTATCCATCATGTTGAAATATTCCTTTTCTGACGCCTGATCTAGTTTCTCTCTTTCATCGAGATAGCCGAAATAATAGTAGCCTGACAATTCAAATCCAGCCTCTTCTTCGATTGCTCTTTGACTATGATTGTCGTTGTGAGTTTTTTCGCGAATGAAAATTATTACTAGAGCAATGATAAGAATCATTAACGATAAGAAAATCAGCTTCTTCATTTAGTATCCCCTTTCGTTCATAATACCTATATCATAGTCCTCCAGCTATTTTTTGTAAAACTTATTTTTCTTTTATTTTTGATGTTTGACTCTGCGAAATAAAGAGAAGATAATAGTAAGTAGTAGTGAGTAGAAAGGGGTGTAATTTATGGCTAAAGGCAAATCATTATTGCTAGGATTTATAGCTGGAGGTATCATTAGTGGAGCAGTTGCTTTACTTAATGCACCGAAATCTGGTAAGGAAACACGTGCAGATCTGAAAAACCAAGCAGAGGAATTGAAGGTTTCATTTGAGCATGTTAAAGAAAATGGTAAGGAGCTTTCAGAACAGATTATCAACACTTCAAAAGAAGGTGTGCTATTAATTAAAGAGCTTTCGCTTGATGTGAAAGATTCGATTGAGAGCTGGCATGCAACGATTCAACCACATCAAAAAAATATTCAATCTTATTTGAAGCAAATCGAAGAACGATTAAATGAATTAGAAAATCAAACAACGACAGTTGAAACAGACTAGTTTTGGGGAGCTCTATAATTGGATAGAGCTCTTTTTTTGTGTTTAGATTTTATGAAATAGACGAGTGAGGAGAAATACATTCAAGTTGGACGATTTGCATTCAAGTCCGACGAAATACATTCAAGTTAGGCGATTTGCATTCAAGTTTGGGGAAATACATTCAAGTTAGACGATTTGCATTCAAGTTTGGGGAAATACATTCAAGTTAGACGATTTGCATTCAAGTCCGACGAAATACATTCAAGTTTGGTGATTTATGCACAAGTTTAGTGAAATACAGACAAGTTCACACAAAAAAACCTACCAAGAAAATTATCTTAGTAGGTTTTCATGCGTTTGTTTTATTCAGCTGGAAGCCATTCATCTACTTTATCACGATTGGCTTCAACCCATGCTGATGCTGCATCTTCAGGACTTGTACCTCCAGAAATCTCCAACATAACTGCTTCCATATCAGCAGAATCCCAATAGAAATTATCTAAAATATCGTAAGCTAACGGACTATCTTCTTCAAGACCAATCCGAACAAATGTATCAATCGTTTCAGCATCACCAAATGAATTCAATTCATCCTCTAAATATTTAAGCTCAAATTCAGCAAATTTCCAGTGTGGTGACCAACCAGTCACTACAATTGGTTCCTCATTATTATAAGCTTGTCTCAAAGTTGTTGCCATTGCACCACTCGAAGAAGTGTCAACAGACCAACCTTCCAGCTCATAATCCTCTAATGATTGTTCAGCAGCTTGTACAACACCTGCACCTGGCTCGATCGCCGTAATTGAACCACCGAACTCATCAGTAAAATCATTTAAATCAGCAATCGAATTAACATCTTCCATGTACTCAGGAAGAACTAAACCAATTTTTGCACCTTCTAAATTAACACCTAAATGATCCATCTCTTCATGGTAACGATCATAGAGATCACCATGTGTTGCTGGTAACCATGCAGCAACCATACCGTCTGCATCACCACTTGCAACTGCTTCCCACATAATTGCATTGTCAATTGGTGTTGTTTCTACATTGTAGCCTTGCTCTTCTAATACATGTGCAATAATGTGTGTTGAGGCAACTTCTGTATCCCACTCAACGTAAACCAATTCTAAATCTGTCTCGCCTAAATCGCCATTAACTTCCTGATCATCTGTTGTTTCGTCTGTAGCTCCGTTATCTCCATCATTACCACAGGCAGCTAAGAACAGTGATAAGACTAGGACAAAAATTAAACTTGTTTTTTTCCATGAAAAATTAAACATTAAATCGTCTCCCTTATTTTTATATTTAGTCTCCCTCAACGAGAGTCCTACTATAATAAAAACTACTTTTTATATATATTTTGTGTAAAACGATCCATGATGATTGCTAAAATAACAATTGACAATCCTGCAACAAAACCTGGACCTGCTTGAGCACGTTGCAATGCTGATAAAACGGGTCGACCTAAACCTGGCGCCCCGATCATTGAGGCAATTACAACCATCGATAGCGAGAGCATCACTGTCTGGTTAATCCCCGCCATAATTGTTGTTTTTGCCATCGGTAGTTCGACTTTAAATAAGCGCTGGAAACCAGTACTTCCGAATGCTTCTGCCGCTTCGATCATTTCGGTCGACACTTGACGAATGGCCAAGTTCGTAAATCGAACAGTCGGTGGTGTCGCAAAAATTAATGAAGCGAATACACCTGGTACCATTCCGATACTGAAGAACGCAACGGCTGGAATTAAATAAACGAAAGCAGGCATTGTCTGCATTAAATCCAAGATCGGCAACATAATTGTCTCGACAATACGACTCTTCGACATTAGAATCCCAATCGGAATCCCGATAATGATCGATAACAAACTTGCAATCAGCACAAGTGTGAACGTATCGATTAACTCACTCCATAAGCCTTGGTTGTAAACAAACAAGAGACCAATTAGGGAAAATGTTGCTAAACCAAACTTCCGACCCGTTACAAAAAATGCTCCAACTACTACGATCAGTATAATAACAATTGCTGGGATCTGTTCAAGTAAGTCAGCTACCCAAGACATAAAATCGCCAAATTCATTTCGAATTGGATTAAAAATAAATGAAAACGTACTCGTAATCCAATTGACAGCTCGATCAATCCACTCCGAGATTGGGAACTGTGGTATTTGATCAAACATTGATCTGCACCCCACTTTCTCTCGCTAACGCAGCTAAAACAGAACCTCTAATAATGATTCCCTTTAACTTCTTTTGTTCTACTACAGCAATTGGAATTTGTGAATCATGAATCAAATCAAAAATTTCCTGCATTGGCTTATCAAGACCAACAGTCGGTACATTAGGATTCAATACCTGATTCAAATCTCGAATCTCCTGTTTGATCGCAGCTGAAGCGGCATCAGCAGTCAGATAACCTTTTAAATTTCGACTACTATCAACAAGATAAATACCTGATAGCCCTTCTTCACGCATCCGTTCAAGTGCCACACGCGGGCCATGCTTGTCAATATTAATTGTTTCAGGACGTCGCATAATATTTTCAGCAACTAATACTTTCGAACGATCAACATCTTGAACAAAACGCTCAACATAATCATTAGCTGGATTGACAAGAATTTCTTCCGGTGTACCAATTTGAACGATCGATCCATCACGCATTAGGGCTATTCGATCACCAAGCCTTAGCGCTTCATCTAAATCATGCGTAATAAAAATAATCGTCTTTTTCATTTTTTGTTGTAAATCAATTAACTCATCTTGCATGTCCTTTTTAATTAACGGATCAAGTGCAGAAAATGCCTCATCCATTAATAGAACCTCGGGATCATTTGCCAATGCTCGAGCTAGCCCTACACGTTGTTGCATCCCACCAGATAATTGATCTGGGTATTGGTCAATATAATCACCTAAACCAACTAAGTTAAGCGCTTCTTTCGCCTTTTTTAGTCGTTCCTGTTTCGGAATGCCCTGTACTTCCAAACCGTAAACGGTATTTTCTAAAATCGTCCGAAACGGAAACAAACCGAACTTTTGAAAAACCATACTTAATTTTTCCCGACGAACACGGCGCAAGTTCTCTTTATTCATTGTCGCCAAATCTTCGCCATCAATTGTGACACTACCTTCTGTTGGTTCGATCAAACGGTTAATCAAGCGAATCAAAGTTGACTTGCCACTACCTGACAAACCCATAATGACAAAAATCTCACCTTGCTTCACATTAAATGTGGCCCGATTAACCCCAACCGTGGCACCTGTAGCTTTTAAAACTTCTTCCTTCTTCTTCCCCTCATCTAACAACTCGATAGACTGCTTAACATTTTTACCAAATATTTTAGATAAGTTTTTAACTTCAATAACCGACAAGACTGTTCACCCCTTTTATTAAAATCCGACATACTCTCTATCTATCTCCGGATTATATTTATCGCCGATAAATACCAATTACGACTTCCAAAAATGCTACCTTGCTACTATAACCTTAATCCAACTAAACATTCAAACAACGAATTCGGTTAATTTCGTACAAATTATACGTACAGTTTAAACTGAACAAACTTTTTATCGTTTTTTTCTTAAGATTGCTCTCAAATGCTCTCAATTACACCTAGATATCATATTTTGATTTAACAAAGTTATTGTGTATGCTATTTCTAGGCATCGGTCTCTTATCGGAAAGGAGTGACTGACAGATGACTTTAGTTGATACAATCACAAATCAATTGATTCATGAATTTTCAAAAACAATTGAAATGTTTGATATTTCCCCAACAGATGCACGACTCTTTACGATCCTCTATTTAAATCATCAGCCGATGACATTGGACGAAATGAGCCAAGTCATGGGAAAAAGTAAAACATCAGTTAACACTGGAATTCGCACGTTAATTGATTTAAATCTAGTTAAGCAGGTTTGGAAAAAAGGTGTTCGAAAAAACCTCTACACAACTGATAAGAACCTCTATCAACGCTTCATGCAAGCCTATTTAGGTAAGTGGAGGAACCATATTAATATCCAGAAACAAACGATTCACGCAATTCAGGAAAAAGCAAATCATCGTGATCAAGGTCATTTAATTGAAAATCGGATTAACGAAATGATCGAATTTCATCGTTTAATTGAAGCATCATTTAATAAACGTAGATTGTAATATTAAGCTAGACAAATAAAAAAGTCATTTATGATACACTCTTACTATACTTCCACGACAAAGAATAGGAGAGATCATAAATGACCTACACCCATCTTACCACGGATGAATTAGTAATGATAGAATCTTATCATCATCAAAACATTTCTGTTGCGATCATCGCTGAGCGCTTAAAGCGTTCGCGTCAACCCATTTATAACGTCATTAACTTTTTGAAGCAGGGCCACTCAGCGATCGATTACTACAAACGCTACAAAGAAAACAAAAAGCGTTGCGGTAGACGTAAGATTTCTTTGCCCAAAAAAGAACAGGAATACGTCAAGGAAAAGGTCGCCCTTGGATGGACACCAGACGTTATTATCGGACGTGCTGAAAAGTCGATCAGTTGTTCAATGAGAACTTTATATCGTCGCTTTGAAGATGGCGACTTTGATCGCGCAACGCTCCCAATGAAAGGCAAAAGAAAACCTAACGGACACAAGGAACGACGAGGAAAACAAGCTTTCAAACGCAACATCTCTGAAAGAGAAAAAGATTATCCTCTGTTTAAAAATGAATTTGGTCACATCGAAGGTGACACGATCGTTGGTGCTCATCACAAAAGCGCCGTTATCACTTTGGTGGAACGTCTGTCTAAAGCCATCATTACTTTAAAACCAGAAGGCAGAAAAGCAAGTGATATTGAAACAACATTATCAGAGTGGTTTCAATCATGTCCTAGAAATTTGTTTAAATCTTTCACCTTTGATAACGGGAAAGAATTTAGTAACTGGAAATCGCTATCCAATCAACATGATGTTTCAATTTACTTTGCAGACCCAGGGACTCCTTCGCAACGTGGGTTAAATGAACACTCAAATGGCTTACTTAGAAAAGATGGTTTGGCAAAGGAAATGGACTTCAACCAAGTCGATCAAACCTTTGTTTCTGCGGTAGCTAACAAGAGAAATCAAATACCTAGAAAATCTTTAGATTATCGAACACCCTTGGAAGTATTTTTGAGTCACATAAATGAATCAGATTTGTCTAGCTTATATTGACAAATCAAAAAATTAAAACATTTAACAATCGACATTGAAAAAAGCTGATCAAATTAGAGCTCTCTAATTTGATCAGCTTTTCAATTGGTTATCTTTTCGAAATTTTAAATCCAGGCTGCCCCAACGATCACAAGCAGAATAAATAATACAACGATAAAAGCAAAACCACCATAAGATCCTTGATGACTCATAATCATACCTCCCTCGTATTGTCACTACTATGTTATGCCTAAACAAAAAATTAGCATGGGCATTTCAATTATTTCTTAGTAAAAAGAAAGTAATTTCTCGGATAATGATTTATTTTTGTTAAAACTATGTTATATTTACATTTGAGAAAAAAATATAGACTTAATTGTCTTGCTAAAGTGGGAGTGTAAGAAAATGAAGAAATTAGCTATTGTAGCAACAATTTCAGCTGCGATTATCGGACTATCAGCTTGTTCATCTGGTGATTCAGAAGTCGTTGTTGAGATGGATCAAGGAAATATTACTAAAGAAGAATTCTACGAGGAATTAAAAGCAATCAGTGGTGAAACAGTACTACATAGTATGGTTTATGCTTCAATCCTTGAAGATAAATATGAAGTGGACAATGATCATGTTGATGACCAAGTCGAGTTAATGAGAGAACAATATGGCGATGCATTTGAAATGGTACTTCAGCAAAGTGGATTCGCTTCTGAAGATGACTATCGTAAAATGCTAAAATTACATTTACTTGAACAAGAGGCATTTACAGAAGACATCGAAGTTAGCGATGAAGAAATTCAATTGCGTTATGATCGCCTCTTAACGGAAATTGAAGCAAGTCATATTTTAGTAGCTGATGAAGAGTTAGCTAATGATTTACACGGACAATTGTTAGATGGCGCTGATTTCAGTGAATTGGCTCAAGAACATTCGATGGATCCTGGTTCAGCAGCTGAAGGTGGACAACTTGGTTTCTTTAGTGCTGGTGATATGGTTGCAGAATTTGAGAATGCTGCTTACGAATTAGACGTCGACGAGATCAGCGAACCTGTTCAATCAACACATGGATGGCACATTATTAAAGTCACTGCCACTCGTGATTCTGAGCGCGAAGTTGATTCATTTGATGATATGAAAGCAAGATTAAGAACAGAAATTGCTTTACCACAAGTTGAGGAAACTGTCGCAACAGCGAAAATGCGTGAGTTATTAGAGGGATCAAATATTAAAGTGAATATTGATGAGTTTAAAGATTTATTCACTTTTGAGGATCTTCCAGAAGTAGACGATTTGGATTTAGAATAATCGATTTAAGCTAAAGCATATTGGTACATACCAGTATGCTTTTTTATTTATTGAGAAAATCAATAGGATTTTAACTATAAGTACGTTAAACTAAAGAGAGTGAATATTTTTTAAGGGGCGAGTGAGATGAGAATTGATTCGAGTTATTTTTTTGGTCAAATCCCAATTGACATTCAAGTGAGTGAGGACGAAGCTGAGCAAATCATTCAACGGTTTCCTCCACCTGAGTTGCCTAGCGGTCAAAGTACCTTTCAGATTGACGACCAAACAGCTGGAAATCAGGTCAGTCAACGCTTATTATTAAACGATTATGAAGTTCGCTTAACCCGAACAAATAAAAATTTTCTAAGATTATCTTTCAGTAACAACGCCGGGATGATCTCTGCCAAGATGTGGGACAATCAAGGCATCGTAAACCGCGTCACACCACTTTTAGAACAACATGCTGTATTTGATATTGAAGCAGTTGTTGATGAATATAACAATCAAAAATCACTAACCGTTAACAAGCTAAATCCAGTAGAAGAAACAATTAATCCATTTTCGTTACTCCCATATACAGATGAGGATTTTCCGAATTTAACGGTTGAATTATACAGCTATCTTGATCAATTAGACGAACCTTACGCAACATTAGCTAAAGAAACATTAGCCTTGTTTTGGGATGATTTTAGGATCGCGCCAGCGGCAAAAGGTCACCATCATAACTACTTAGGCGGACTTTTAAAACATACAGTCGGCTTAATGCGGATTGCTCGCTATATTATGAATGAAGATAAAGGCCATATTGAAGCAGTGATTACACTGATTCAACTCGTCGAGAAAAGTTACAAAAAAGATCTCTACCTTGCTTATAAAAATAACGAGCCAATCAACTATTCCTCAACTTGGAATCAAACAATCGATCATCTTTACACAATGACAAAAGGCGCGATGGCTTTTAATGAGCAAAAACCAGACTATAATCTCTTGATCACCTCAATTTTATTCCACGACCTTGGGAAAATTCTTGAGTACGATCATGCAGGATTGTCACTTAAAGCATTTGACGTGCTTTTCCCAACTGCAAATACTGAAAGCTTAACTGAACGCAAACAGGCTGGGATTAGTATGGATCCACTCGGCGTGATGGTCGGACATATCCCGTATGGCTTTCTACTTTTCAGCAAATTGCTTGAGAAGTTTGACCTTTCATTAGATATTGACGCGATCCATCAGATTAGCCATTGTATTTTATGCCACCACGGTTTACCAGAGTGGGGTTCTGCCGTCAAACAACCACAAACATTAGAAGGCTACTTAATTCATATCGTTGACTATCTCGACAGCCGCTACGAAAATGCAAAATAAAAAAATCAGAGCATGCCCAACCGGTGTGACTCTGATTTTTTTAAAAAGCATTTATTCATCAATTTCTTTCGGGACAAATTCAAAAATTGCTCCAGACTCAATGACCTCAATAAAACGAATCAGCCACTGGTAATAATTACGCGCATACCGTAACCTCTCAATATCCGTCTTAATTTTGTCAATTAAACCCTGATCAGCCGTCTCACTTGATAATCGCTCAAGCTCAACAATCGTCTGATCCGCCTCTTCAATATTCTTCTCAGTATGATGGCGCCATCGATCACCAAACAACGAGGTAAACGATTTATACCAATCCTCCTCAGATTGATAAAGATCCTTCCTAACCCCCTTGCGATAAGCAGGCTCAACCATATTCATCTCCGCTAACGCTCGTACCCCAGTCGACATACTTGTTTTACTCATTTTCAATGCATCTCTCAAGTCATCTAAAGACATCGGCTCATCACTAAAATAAAGCATCCCATACAACCGACCAACCGAGGGAGTAATACCATACAACGTCATATTTTTAGCAATCATTTGAATGAATTGCTCAATCGTCTCTTCATAGACCAACCACTCTTCAGTATTTCGCGGCTTTTCCATCTATCATTCCCCCTAATCCTCTTTCATCCATCCTACACGTATTTCATAAAATAATAAAGTCATCACCGCTCTGATCAAGCCCATCCATATCTTTGGTGAAATAAATAATCTGATGCACATCACTCAGCTGCGCCAAAATTTGCCCCATCTCCCGCTTCCGCTCCCGATCAAAATGGACAAACCCATCATCAATCAAAAACGGTAATCGAATATGCTCAGCCAACCAACTACTAATCGCAAGCCGAATCGAAACAAACAATTGATCAATCGTCCCCTGCGACAACTCATCCAACTCATATGTCTGCTGATCTGCCGCCAATAAAAACAACTCATGATTCCCCTGATCGAAATCAAGCTTCAGATAACGCCCTGATGTCAACTGCCCCAAAAACTCCGACGCCTTCTCCAACACAACCGGCAAGTAAGACGTTTGAAACACTGCCTTTGTCCCTTCAATCTGCTTTAATGCAACCTGACGAACGAGCCACTCCCTAGCACCCGACGCCAATTTATCCTCCGTCAAATGAAACGCATGCTTCAAATCAACCGCCACCTTCGAATGAGCCAAACTCTTCAAAATCGCCTGCTGATCCGCTTCTTTTTGCACCAATTCATTTACCCACTCTTCTAACTCTTCCAATTGCTCCCGGATGAATTCAATCTGAGTCTCAAGTTCATTTTTCGACAAAAACTCTCCTGCGAAGATTTTAGATGTAACCGCTTCTGGTAAGTGCAACTGAATTTGGCGCACCATTTCCGCTTGTTGTTCCTTTAACTCATCCCACTCCCGATAAAGATGAGCTTGGGTGAGGAAGTCTTCTTCTGAATCAACATTCGCCAGCTTTAAAAGTTCACTTAAATTGTCTTGATATGGAATCATTTTAGCTTCGATCGTCTTACGGATCTCACTCTGCTCTTTTAGGCGTTCCGTTAATTTTTCCTGTTGCTCCCTGAGATTATTTTGCTCCACCGCTATTTCATTTAAATGGATTAACTGCTCTTGAAAAGAGCTCTCTTCTCGATCAAAAAGATCATTAAATTGAGTGCTTGTTTCCGTCTCAAACTGATCTAGCAATCTAACTTGTTCACTGTGATTAGCCTTTAATTGATCACGTTGATCAATTAAATCGATCATTTCTCGTAATCGAGTGGCCAAATCTGGCCAAAATCCGACCGATAAGTTTGTTAGAAAAGAAAATTGGTTACGCTCATGTTCGATCGCCTGCTCAGTTTGTTTAAGGTCACTTGTTAATTTTCTTAATTCTTCTGTTATATTCATTTGTTGATCATCAATTTGTTTGAGTTTTTCACGTGCTAAAATTAATTGATCTCGATTATTATCGTGTAAAGCAAGCTTTTTAACCAACTCATCACGTCGCTCAGTTGATTCGATTGTCTGTTCGGTTGACTGTTCATTTAAAAAGGCAAGCCAATTTTTACGAAACTTCAGTTGTTGCCAAATAAAAGTAACCCCGACGAGCACAATAAAACCTGCTAAAAGACCATTTAACAAATTGTTTTGATTAACTAAAATGATCATTAAGCTAGCAACCAGTAGAAATACCGATAGAAAACTAAAAACTCGGTGACTCAACTGCTGTTTCATAAATGGATGATCTTTTTGTTGTCTAAGATTAAAGCGTTGGTTAATCTGTTCAAGCTCGTTTTCAATGACGTTTTTTTCGCGAGTCGATAACGTTTTGGCTTCTAACTCAGCTACTTCATTTTCCAGTATGACACCTCGTCTAATCAATGTATCAAGCGATTGCTGATCATTTGTGATCTGCTTTGTTGTGTGATAATATTGATCAGCTAATTTCTTCCACGTTTCTTCTGTCGTATAGTTAATGGGCAACTGTTTGAGCTCTGATTCAGTTATATTTAATTTTAATTCATTAAGTTGAGCCTTAATCATCTGCTCTTTTTCTTCCATTTGACGTTCCAAATGTTTTTTTTCAGTTAACTGATCATGATACTGACTCACATGATCGAGCTTGGCTGATATTTGTCTAATTTTTTGATCAGATAAGAGTCGTGCTTCAAGCTGTAATCGATCTGCTTCCAAATCATTCTCTTGCCGTTTAGCAACCTCATAATCTGCTTGAAGTGGCTGAATCGTTTCTTTAAGTCTACGAAATCGTGCTTCTCCTTGCTCTGGAAAATCAATTTTTTCAGGAAACTCCGTCAGTTTTTGTTTAACGAGTTGGAAATTTTCAATTGCGGGATAAACGCGTTGTTGTTCAACATATACGTCGAGCTCTCGATAAAGCCCTTGGATCCTTGCCCGCTTTTGCTCAATCTCAGCTTGATAGGTTTCACTCTTTTCAAGATGCCTTTGATACGCAACGACAGAATCCTCGAGACTTTTTAATTCCCGTTCTTGGTCAACTAATTGATTAATCAGTTGGTTGAGCGCTGGTTTTGAACCTTGCTTTTTAAATTGCCCATCTAAAACTTTTTTCAGTTCTTTTTCGGTTTGATAAATCCGGTCAGACCCTGTCATGCCAACGCTTAATAAAACTTCACCTAACTGCTCTTTCGAAAAGCCAGCCTCGAGTTGGAGGCCGAATACATCAAAGTTGAAAATCTGATTGTAGAGCGCGCGGTCAACACCATTGAGTTCTTGATTAAGCCAATCGGCTGCTTGCTTTTGCCCATTCTGATCGAGGCAAATCGCTTCAGCGTTCGATCGATTATCAATCCGCTCAATCGTATAATCTTTCCCATCAGATCCTTGAACAACTAACTGACCACCAAGCTGTCCCCCACGTTTCGGTAAATAACGCTGTCTTTGTTGAGGTGACAGACCAAATAAGATAAATAAAATAAATGCCCGAATCGTTGATTTACCAGCTTCATTGTCACCAGCAATCACAGACAGTTGCTGTTCACTAAGATCCCATTTCTGATCCTGCCACTTACCAAACCCATAAATATGTAGTCGTTTAATTTTCATCGTTACTCAGTCCGATCAATTGATATAATGCAAGCTCTTTTGCTTCTTCGATAATTTCAGCTTTCTCTGCTTCAGTCAGTTCTGGTAAGAATCGCTTTGCATGACGATGGCGCCACAAATCATTAGCTGCCTCTTCCCAATCAATCTGTTCAAACTGCTCTAGTAATTGCTGAATAAATGGATCGCGCAATTTTAAAAGTGACTCAACCGAGTCCCGTTCCTGTTCAAGTTTGACAGACTGAACCCAAGTCCAATCACGTTGATCTTCTTGTTGCTCATTATAAAGCTCGATCATTTCATCTAGCTCACCTTGATGATAATTCTGTGCCATCTGTGGTGTCGCATTGATCAGCGTTAAATAAACAATCACTTTTTGTTGAGTGAACCTAGTTAGCGCATCAGTTACTTGCTCGTATAGCTGATCAAGATCATTGCAACTTTTTAGATCAATCGTGACCTGTTCAAACTGAATTTGGTGCAAGGGCTTAAAAGTCAGCTTCGTATCCGCTTGATCAAGCTCAACTAAGTAACAACCCTTTTCACCAAATTCCTTACTCGAGCGCCCCTGTGTATTCCCAGGATAGACAATCGCAGGCTCTGTCCCTAAAATCTCACGTTTATGAATGTGCCCGAGCGCCCAATAATCAATGTTTTTTCCCCGTAAATCACCTAGCTGAAACGGCGCATAATGATCATGGTCATCCGCCTGCCCTGTACTCCCATGCAACATCCCAATCTGATACGGCACACCATCAATCGGCTCGTACTCTGTCGCCTTATTTCCCAGCACGGCTTGTTCTAAATAACTAAAGCCATGAATCCCAACTAACGGCCGACCATTTTTCACAAAAACTTTACACTCGACTTCGTCTGACTCAAAAACATGGAGATTGTCCGGATAATTCAGCGTCCGTGTACGTGCTTTTAAATAATCATGATTACCATAACTGAGATAGACCGGAATTTTCGCTTCAGCTAGTTTTTCACAAGCAAGCAAAAACTGCATCTCGGCATAAACGCTCCTCAGCGACTGGTCAAAAAGATCCCCCACAATTAAAACAAAATCAACCGACTCATCAATCGCAAGCTGAACGAGATTATCTAAAGCTGTGAATGTACTTGCCTTTAACTGCTGATAAAGGGAATCCGGCAACGTGCTCATCCCCTTAAACGGACTATCTAAATGCAAATCCGCACTATGAATAAATTTAATTTTTTCCTGCAAGGCAACTCCCCCGCAATCTTAATATTTTTTAGATAACCACTGATATCTATAGATTAGAGCTCATTAATTTAATTTTACCAAACAATCAACACGAATGCACGTTCGACCTCTTGGAATTAAAAAAACCAATTCAAAAGCTCAATTGGGTTTTAATTTTTACAGCGCTAAAAAATCTATACTTCTACATTATTATCTTTTTTGTGAAATAGTAAAAAAATCAAAGAAACTAGCGATAACACTGTGCCTGAGTAGTAAATTATACTAGGTACCCTATCCCCTAATAGTTGGAATGCAATCAGCAGAAGAGTTATAGTAATTATTGTACGATTTTTCCTACTTATTTTATGCATAGCTTATTCCATTTTCACCTGATTTTTGGCTTTCTTCTATTTTTTCTTTTCCCTCATAACAGACAGTTGTTTCCAAAAAACATGACACTCTGTTTAGCTGCTATATGAACAATTTTTTCACCAATCCGTTCTTTCTTTAATTGTACCCCATCAAAGAAGACATTAGATTATTTTTGATAGTGCATGATGATCCGCTACGATAACTGCGATGATAAATTTAAGCAGTAAACTTATGGTTCTGATCAATATATAGGGGAGAAAACTAATAATGCATCTATCCCTCTATCCAAAACTATACCTAGATAAGGGGCAATATTTACAAGTGACCCACATTAATCAAGTATTTTAAAACAGAGCTTTATTTGATAACTTTTCCTTCTGGTAATTGAACATTATTGACCCAATTTTCCACTATTTCATTAAAAAAATCAGGCATTGCCAATGAAACACCATGACCAACATTAGGCAATACTACACCTTTGCAATTTGGATTGCTATTTACAATATCGACTGCAGATTTTTTCATCATTCTTTTCTCCTTTTCTCCTACAGTTACTAGTATTTTACATGAAGCTTGAGAAAAGTTTTCTGGGATATTAAAAGACATATTTTCTTCCAGTACTTTAATTAATGTACCCATCTTCATTTTTGAAGTTTCTTGATAGTATAAATCAAAGTATTCATGACCGATGTACAATGCGTTTGCTTGGGTTTTTGCAAACAACTTATTTTTAATGAGGGGAAAAGTTAATTTTACTATTGGTTTTATTAAACGTTTCATGAAAGGTTGGGGTTTTACTAACGCACTATTAATGATCGCATAATCTAATAATTGTGGTTTTAAACTAATCATTTGTAAGGCTATTTGAGCACCTAAAGAAAATCCGACGATAATGACAGTTTTTCCATTTGCTTTTTCAGCAATTAAATCTAGAAGTACATTTGCATGGTTGTTGATTGAAAAATCCAATCCCCTTTGACTAGATTCGTCATTCACTAAATTCGGAACAATACAATGATAATCTGAAAAGCATTGTACTTGTTTATCCCACATCCAACCACTTACACCACCACCATGAATAAACATTATTAGTGGCATACGTTGATTTCCATGTTCTTCATAATGCAAAGTCAAAAAATCACACTCATTTCTAATAGACTTTTTCTTTTTTCATCATCTCATGTTATAGTTTATCATTTTTTTAACATTAAAAAAACATCGGCATTCACCAAATTTTATGGCGAATGCCTTATAATGATAATACGGTGATTTTTTTATCATTCATAATGACAATAACCGATCGTGTTTTGCAATTAAAGAAAAACTTTTACCTAACTTTTTGAAAATTGCTTAAACTTTTTTTCAAATTGATCTAAAGAGACTTTTTGGACTTTAATATCATGGAACCCACCACAAGCTGTTAGGAAATAGTTTTTAAAAGTAAATGTTTTAAAAGAAAGCCCATATTTCATAAACTGTTGTTCACAGCATTTGGCAAAGTTATATTTTGAAATGTTTTCTGTTAGCCCTTTCCCAATACATTTGATGTATGCCTCTTTAATCGTCCAAAGTCGAGTGAACTTTGAGGGCAGATCATCGTGCTGTTCCTCAAATTCTTTCAATTCTTCATCTGAACAGACCATTTTTAAAACATAAATAGACTTAAAAATATAATAAGTTTATCTGATGACTTTTTGACACACCAATTGGATCGTCACATATCAAACATAAGAAATGTCTGTATTGCCCTTATAAAAATGAATAGTAATGATATCAACTCTGCTCGAGAGATAGCAAGGGAAATTTGGAATGATCTAAGCGAAAGAGATACTTGGTATTTTGATGATATTTTATTAGTTAATAATATTCTGTTTATGTTTGAAGGTGAAACTATAAATGCGATGTATGATCGGGCAATACATAGTTTAGGTAGATACAAAGGCTTTCAAAATAACGTAAGAAATAATATGTTGTTTTCATTGAAATTCAACAAATTATCATATGATATGTTTTATCCTAGATTATTCATAGCCCAATCATAAAACCTGAATAAACCGCATCAAATCAATTAAAAATAACCAAT
>NZ_BAABDL010000016.1:0-14619 GCF_039539605.1 Amphibacillus indicireducens
CTTATAGGCAGGTTGCCCACGTGTTACTCACCCATCCGCCGCTCGATCCGCTATACGTCACTCCGAAGAGTTCAGTTTAGTTTCACGCGCTCGACTTGCATGTATTAGGCACGCCGCCAGCGTTCATCCTGAGCCAAGATCAAACTCTCAATAAAATTGATTGAGTTGAATTCACTCGTTCTTGAAGCACTAGCTTCTGTTTACTTCTTTTCTTAACTTCTTTGGTTGTTTGGATTCAGTTTTCAAAGATCAATCGTTGCCGCTCATTTTTAGCGACGAGATATAATATACCACGTTATCAAAATGGCGTCAATACTTTTTTTGAAAAAATATTTTTTTGTTGAAAGTTGAAGACTAAGTTCTTTCTTGACGTCATTTAGACAACAAAAATCAATATAGCACATTCAGAGATTTGTTGCAATACTTTTTTGCAATCATAAGTGTTTCTTTTTTAAAATTTGTAGTTCATAATGTATTTCTGTACTTCTTGATCTGTTGCCACACGTCGGAATAATTGAAATAACGTTTGATAGCGATTGTACATTGCTCGTTTAACAACCACATCAATCCGTGTATCTTCCATATCAAATATCAATTCATCCATTTCTTTCTTGATCATATACTCAAGCTCTCTCAACTCTTTTTCATTAACGATCATCCCAATCATAATCATCACTCTTTTCTCACTTTAGCTAAATTTAGCAACTTTTATTTTCTCTACTTATTATGTTCCCAATCTACCGAAAAGAAAACCATCATCACGCTTTTTTATTCATAATCTAGCGTTGGACATGCATAAGCTAAAGTAATCTTACTTATTAAAGGGGTTATGTCATGTCTTTCTTTATTACGATAAAACTAAAACAATTAAAAAAGCTAGGTTACCTTCTCGGTTTTGGCATTATGGTTGTTACTCTGATTGTGATTAGTAACAACCTCGATTCAGCCGTATTTTCTTCAACAGAAAAACCAAGCGCTTTAATGAAGGGAGATGAAAATAATCGTGCCATTAGTTTAACGTTTAATCTGACTTGGGGCGATCAAATGCTTGAACCTATTCTGGATCAATTAGAGACAGAGAGTGTGTCAGCAACTTTCTTTTTGTTAGGCGAATGGGCTGAGCATCATCCGCATCTTGTGGATTTAATCGTTGATCGTGGTCATGAGATTGGGATGCTTGGCTATCGCTATAAAAGTTATTTAAAACAGACGATTAATGATGTTCAAAATGACCTTTATCGAGCGAAGGATACATTCACTAAGCTAGGTTATCCTGATTTAACGTTAATTCGAACACCTAGCGGACACTTTGATCAAGACATCTTATCAACAGCGGTTAATCAAGGCTATCAAGTCATTGACTGGCGTGTTGATGCTGATGATTGGAAAACACCTGGAGTTAATCAGATTGTCGAACAAGTTATAACTAATACATCTAATGGAGATATCATTTTAATGCATGCATCTGATTCTGCTACACAAACGAAAGAGGCGCTAGAAACAATCATTCCTCACTTAAAAGAAAAAGGTTATTCATTTGTCACGATCTCTGAGTTAATTAGCCAAGCACAAATCGACACAAATTCAATTGAGTAAATTAACACATATTTATTGATAAAACTTCTCATATTAAGATTATCAATTTTATTTGAGGAGAGATCAACCAAATGCGAAAAGGTATCCTTTTATCTATCTTATTCATAACTACTTTATTGATCGGTTGTAACACAAATAGCACTCAATCTCAAAGCCCTGATTATGAGACAACAAAAAAAATGGTGACGGATATTATGAAGTCTGAAGATGGAAAAAAAGCCATCGTTGAAGTAATCGCAGAGGATTCTGCACAACAATTGTATATCATTGAAGATGAGACAGTCAAAACAGCAATAGAAGAGGCATTAACTTCTGATCAGGGCAAGGAATTTTGGTCAAAAATGTTTACCGATCATGAATTTGTCAAGGCATTTTCAGAGGCAATGATCAGCCAACAAGAAGATGTCTTCAAGCGGTTAATGGCTGATGCAAGTTATCAAGAGAAGATGCTTGAGCTTTTTTCAAATCCTGAATTTGGTCAGATTGTTCAGTCTCAGTTAAAGAGCCAACAATTTAAAGGTCATTTAGAAGAAAGCATCCAACAAACGTTAGAGTCTCCATTATTTCAAGCGACCGTCACTGAGATCGTCATCCAACACGCTAAAAAAATTGTCAGTGAAGATAGTGGCGAAAGTGAGTCAGGTCAAGGATCGGATCAGAGTGGATCGAGTGGTGGCTCAAGTAATTAAACAGACCACCCGAGCAGATCAGAAAATCTCCGTTTGGGGTGGTCTTTGATAAATAATTAATAACTTAGTCTCGATCTAAAATAAATTGAGCAACTTGTAAATAAATTTGACCGATTGGATCGATCTCCTCATAAATTGAGCTCCCTTGCTTTGATGGTTGTCCTAATGGGATTTGGGCAATAAGTGGTGCTTGGAGTTCGTCTGCAAGTTTTTCACCACCGCCTTGGCCAAAAACGTACTCTTTTTCACCAGTTAGCTGACTTTGGAAGTAGGACATGTTCTCAATCACACCGATAATTTCATGATTCGTATTAATCGCCATTTTACCAGCTCTTGATGCTACGAAAGCGGCTGTAGAATGAGGTGTCGTTACAATCAACTCTTTCGAAGATGGAATCATTTGATGCACGGACAATGCCATATCTCCTGTCCCTGGTGGCAAATCTAACAATAAGTAATCAAGTTCATCCCATTCAACTTCGACAAAAAAACTTCGGAGCATTTTTCCTAAACGAGGACCACGCCAAATAACTGGTTCATTATCTTCGACGAAAAAGCCCATTGACATGACTTGAACTCCTTTTGCTGTAACAGGAATGATCCGATTTCCTTTTAATGTTGGTCGATCAGTAATTCCCATCATATCAGGGACACTAAACCCATAGATATCTGCATCAACGATCCCGACTTTTTTTCCCAAACGAGCTAAAGCTACCGCAACGTTAACTGTGACTGTTGATTTACCAACACCACCTTTACCACTCGCAATAGCAATGAATTTTGTCTTTCCGTTATCAGTTAATAATGATGGCGGTTCAGATTTAGCTTGATTTAAGCGGGCGAGTTCTGCTTCAGTAAAGGCTTCAAATTGGATCGCAATTGACTCAACCCCGACACGATTAAACTTATTGACAATCTCCGCTTCAATTTCAGTTTGCTCAGGTGTGTTAATCTTCCCAATTGCTATTGTTAAGCCGACGTGATCCGTGCCCTTTTCTGCTTGAATCGCTCTGACACCGTTCGTCTCAGCTAAGGTTTTATTTAAGGTTCGATCAGTAATCGATTTAAGTAGCGCCATGACTTGTTGTTTGTTTAACACCGTTCAATCACTCCTCTTAAACAGTCTTAGGGCAAGTATATCATATTTAATTTCCCCTTAAAAATGGTTAATTTTGTTCAGAGAAGTATTCTAGAACGCCTAAATAAATACTCGCTGCCATTTCATCTTGGTAACTCGCTTGCTTGAGGAGCTCACGTTCATCGGGATTTGATAGAAATCCAATTTCAACTAGGGCAGCTGGTCGATTGGCATGTTTCAAAACATAGACCCCATTAATAGCCAAAGCTTGGCGTGTTGTATTTTCAAGATTCGTTCTAATCTGAGCTTGGATCGTTTCAGCTAAAACTTGAGATTGCGGTTGATTCGGATGATAAAAAGTTTGCGCTCCTCTCCATTGTGTTGATGGTAAGGCATTTAAGTGAATCGTAATAAAAATATCGGGATCCTTCTCTTCCATAAAAGCGACTCGATTTTTGATATCCTCAACTTTTCGTTGTGAAACGCTATTAGTCGAATCTTCTGCTAGATCACGGTCTGTCTCTCTTGTTAGATAGACATTAGCACCAGACTGCTGTAAATAATCGCGAAGCTTATGACTAACAATTAAAGCAATCTCCTTTTCAAGCGTTTGATCGGCACCGACAGCTCCACCATCCATACCACCATGTCCTGGGTCGACCACGATGACTTTTCCCGTTAATGGGAGTGCTAAAGAATCGATCGAGTCCATCGCACCTTTAATCGGACCACTTATATAATAGAGAATCATTAAAAATCCAATCAACCAAAACATGCTGATCAATCGCCTTACCATACGCCAAACCCCCAATCATCATTACTTTACTATATGGAATAGCTTGGCCAATTAGAACGATCGATTCAGTTTAAGTAAAAAAACTGAACCCCCAAATCATAATGGAGACTCAGTTTTTAAAATGTGTTGCACCCATTTTTGAGCATTTTGATAATCTTGATAGACGACTTCTTGATCAAGTTTCAATCGTACAATTAGATCATCTAATCGCTTCCAATTCACTTCTTCAAATGCAACAGCAAGTTGATAAATATCAGTTAATAACCCTGGTTGTTCTAATAGGGCTTGTTCAATTTGATAGTCCAATGATAATGAATTTAACAGTTTATCGATGGGCTGTAATAAAATCGCTGGCAGTTGTGAAAAGTATCCGACTAAAAAAGCTTCTTGCTTTAAATCAGGAGCAACCTTTTCAGCAAGACTCTCGCACATTTTTGCCCGATAATATGAGCTCTTGATGAGTGCACTTGTTCCATCGATATCCCGGCGTTGATAGTTTTCTCTTAAGGCCAAAATATAAAGCCATTTCTTAATTTCTTCTTGCCCTAACAACACAACCGCTTGATGAATCGAATATATACGAGTCATGCGGCGATAAAATGGTGAATTAATTAATTTTAATAATTTGTATGATAACGATAAATCCATTTGGATCAGATCAGCAACTTTAATCAAATCAAAATCTTTTTGGTCAATCTGTTGAATTAAACGCAAGTAAGTAAAATAATAGCTTGGGATTTCTACTGATTCCATCAATTTTGGGCGCATAAAGAAATAACCTTGGAAGTAATGATAACCGTCAGCCAATGCTTCTTTATACGTTTCATTCGTTTCAATTTTCTCAGCGAGAAGTCGTATGTGCGGGTATTTAGCACGTACTGTTCGGGCGAGTTTTTGTCGAATGAATCTCGAGCGAATTTGAAAAAAATCTACTTTGATAAAGGTTAAATAACGAATTAAATCGGCACTTTCCCACACCTCAAATAATTGGGAAGTAACATCATCAAGTGCCAAGCGATAACCTTGTCGAGCGAGCTTTTTAATTAGGGCAATGATTTCATCTGTTAATTCAACCGTTTCTAAAACTTCAATAATTAAATCGCCTGGATCAAATTGTTGAACGATGCCTTCTTTTAATAGGTTTTCTGTGAAATTGATGAAGACTGGGTAGTCGTCAGTTAATTGTTTGATGCCGATATTAAGAAATGCATTAACCATGACATCGATTGTAGCAAAGTCACCGTCTAATTGTTCAACTGGGGCATCTCCTCGATAAAGCAGTTCATATGCAAATAGTTCTTTTTTTCGATTGAGAATAGGTTGCTTTGCCAGCATGATTTTCCCCATTTTTACACCTCTATTCCTATAATAATCTCCCGCACCACTTGTTTAATGGTTCAGCAGATTTAACTTTCCATTGCTCATTTGTCTAGTTTTAATTGTAAATTAATCGCTATTTATTCTTATTATCGACTAAACTTGGTGATATGTAAACTATCTTCAGGTAAGCTAAGAACAAAAAATAAACACCTCCTAAGTCGCATCTAAGTTAAACGACTTTACGAGGTGTATTAGCATCAGGTCATAAAGACTAAGATTTATAAATGACTTTTTAATCGTTTTAAAATACGTTGATAATCGTCTAAATCAATACCTGGCGCAAATTGCTCTGGCAGTTCTGGAAAATCAGGAACTGGAGCACCCTCAGGCATTCCATCAATTACCTTTAACTGTTCACCTGTTTCAGGATTGCGCCCTTTCCAAATTTGATTAATATCCCGATAATCTGACTCACCCCATGTATATAGCACGTTATATAAACCTTGATCCATAAATTTCTTAGCGTGATCAAATTTATTGTTATCCAAGCTCGGCACAGGGAGCATCTTACCAATTTCAACGCCTGTAGCTATTTCAATTGCCTTTGCATAAGCAATAACGTGTGTCCCACCTCTAACGAGTAAGTAGCCTATCATTTCTAGGGCGGTTGGGTGTGTCGTCATTTCGTAGACCCTCATTTTATGGGTTCTTGCTCCAATTTCCAATAAATAATTAGCAAGCAGATCTTCAACAAGTACACCTGAATTATTAACATACTCACCAGTCCAAGGTCTCCCCATTCCATCGCCTGGATAGGCCGTTTGTGGGGTTGTTGTGAAGTGTAGAGAATAACGTGCATCTTTGCCATTTTGTAGTGGGGCACTATCGGGATCACCAGGAACAGTATTTCCTATCGACAGCAGATTAATTGCATTTGCAACCAACTCAACGTGACCAAATTCCTCAGCGGTAATACTAGCAATTAAATTATAAAAAGGTCTAAACTTCTTTTTAGCACGGAAATTAAACGATTGATACATGTAATTATTTAACGTAGACATTTCCCCAAATTTTCCACCCATTAATTCTTGAACTGCTGCGGCAGCATTCATATCACCATGCTCTGGATAAGGCAGTTCAATCGCAATCCGATTCACACGCTTCATCATAAGCTTTACGCCTCCATCGCTAAATAATAGCTGTTAATATCATCTTTCTTCTAATTCCGAAGTGATTCGTACCGCTTCTGGTTTAACCCAAATAATTTGACTCATACGAATATAAAAAGGCGCGCCTCCCATGCGAACAACGATATGATCTGGCATTACCTTTCTCAACATGCCTCGCACGGAGCCGCGTGGTGTTTGAACGGCGATTGACTGATTAAGCAATCCATTTAAAGCTTCATACAGATATGGATCATTCAGATTCCACTTTTCATTCATTATGCAACCCTCCCTTTTCTTAAAGCCCATAGTACTATATGCAAGCAAATCAGGAGAAATGTATATTTGCCTAAATATGATTGCTTCATTCATCTCATAAGGAGTTACTTATCATTAAAAAACAGCTAAAATCCGCCCTAAATATCAAGCATATTTCTTTCATAGTGATTTTGACTGTGAGATAATTCAGCTAACTAAAAAATTGTCATTGATTTATTGATGCGATAAGGGATGGGAATTGAAATGCTAAAAATTGACGTTTGGTCAGATTATGTTTGTCCATTTTGCTATATCGGAAAACGCGAACTAGAGAGCGCGCTCATTAGCGTAGGGTTAAAGGAACAAGTAGAATTGAATTTTAAAGCCTTTGAATTGAATCCAAATGCTCCAACTGAGCCGACCAAGGGGATGCTAGAAGACTTAAGCGAACAAAAGGGACAACCTCTTGAAGCGATCCAACAAATGGTACGTGGAGTCATTGAGCGAGCAACAAGTATTGGCCTTGATTATAAATTCGATGACATGTTGTCGCAAAATACATTAGATGCACACCGAGTTGGCAAATATGCAGCCGAAGTCGGTAAAGCAGTCGACTATCATGAACGCATTTTTCATGCAGTATTTACCGAAAATAAATTTTTGCCTAATCATGATCAACTCATTGAGCTTGCTACTGAGGTTGGATTAGATAAAGATAAGGTAAGGACAATTATTGAAGACAAAAATGCCTATCTATCCGAGGTTGAATCTGACAAGAATCAAGCTAGACAACTGCAGATTACAGGTGTACCTTTTTTTGTGATTAATCATAAATATGCGTTGTCTGGTGCACAAACAAAAGCTGATTTTGAAAATGCACTTGAGGAAATCGCAAAAGAAGAAGGTATTACATTAAAGCCAAAATTAAAGAAACTTGGTGCTGACACAAATTTCTGTGGCACTGACGGTTGTGACTAAACTTTTGATCGATACCCTGGATACCGAGTCATTCCAGGGTATTTATTTTGCCTAAAAATTTGTTTATACTTAGTTTTAGAAATGGAGTTGTGGAAAAATGATTAAAAAAATTACCCAAGAGCAGGCTTGGCAAATTAGACACAACGTGATGTGGCCTGAAAAACCGTTTGATTATATTAAAGTTGACGGCGATGATCGTGCGATCCATTACGGACTTTTTATCGAGACGAAGCTAATTTCTGTGATCTCTCTCTTTATCAACAACGAGGAGGCACAATTTAGAAAATTTGCCACCATTACAACAGAACAAAATAAAGGCTACGGCAGTACTCTTCTGCGGCACACTTTAATACAAGCAAAGTTAGCTGGGGTTCAGCGAATTTGGTGTAATGCCCGCACAAATAAAAGTGCTTTTTATCAAAAATTTGGACTCCAAGCAACAGATCAGAGTTTTTCTAAAGGCGGTAAAGAATATCTGATTATGGAAAAACAACTCTCAACTGAGACGACGTAACTGATCTATCCGTTCGTTTATTACTTTAATCCGCTAATTGTACCTGCAAAAGACATTGGTGCATTGAAATCAACAAAGAACAACACAAGCGTCGTATCCCGAATCGCAGTCACAGTCGGAAGCGGATTGACTACATCAGTCACTGCCTCTTGCTTTTCCACCGTCAAATCACCAATCGTTACAGCCCCATCCATCACATACAAAAACGGCTGATAACCTTGATATACTGGAACTTTCAATTGTTCGCCCACCTTTGGATGTGCATCAAGAATATAGACATTTTGGCGAACATGAAGTGGTGCATCACTTTCTTCCGGTCCAACCATCACATACCAGTCACGGTTGTTTGGTTCTTTGTCTTGGAATTGAATCATTGGTTTAAGATTCGCTTCCTTTGGTCGGACAAAAATCTGTAACATCTCCACTTGTTCATCGGTCACTTTCTCTTCATGCCAAAAACTCTCCCCAGCATTCATCATCATTAGATTTCCTCTCGTTACTGGAGCTTGCTCTCCAGCAGAATCCCGATGATGAATCGTGCCCCGCCAGACGTAGCTCAAGATCTCATCATTTACATGTTCATGCATTTTAATCGTTAAGTTTTTACGCATAACAGCATGATCAATGATACTTAACGGGCCAAAGGCTGTATCTTTCTGTTCACCTTTAAAAATATTGCCTGGCTCGATTCGTGTGATTGAAATCGGCCCCTTAAAAGGTTGTTGATGGTGTTCGTTTGTTAATTTCAGCATCAATTTAAAAGTCACCTTCTTTCCTACTTCTATTCTAGCAAAAGAACTCACAGATTACTGATTTTTTGATTATAATAAGACCCGCTCACTCAAAGGAATACAGCACTTTCTAATCTATTTTAAATTAAATTAAATAATCCGACTAAAATGGGTTGAATAATCAGAATTATCTGTTATAATAACATTCATTACTAAAATAAGGGGATAAATTACATGAAGGTTGCTAAAAATATTTCTGAATTAATTGGTGAAACGCCTTTAGTTAAGTTAAACAGAATTAACGATCCAAATGGTGCAGAGATATTTGTTAAATTAGAATATTTTAATCCAGGAAGAAGTGTAAAGGATCGGGCGGCACTTCATATGATCGAAGTAGCCGAAAAAGCCGGCATCTTAACTCCTGGTTCAACAATTGTTGAGCCAACTTCAGGAAATACCGGCATCGGTCTGGCCATGAATGCTGCTGCAAGGGGCTACAAATTGATAATTGTCATGCCTGATTCTGCAACTCTAGAAAGGGTTAATATTTTAAAAGCTTATGGGGCAAAGGTCGTTTTAACACCTAGTCAAGGAAAAATGCCAGCTGCTATTTCAAGAGCTAAAGAAATTAGCCAAGGTATGGTCAATGCCTTTATGCCAATGCAATTTGATAATCAAGCAAATCCAGAAATCCACCGTATAACAACTGCCAAAGAAATCATTCAAGCAATGAATTCGTCCAACAAACAACTGACAGCATTTGTTGGAACGGCAGGTACTGGTGGAACGATTACTGGTACTGGTGAAGTTTTAAAACAATATGATCCTGCCATTACCGTTCATGTCGTTGAACCAGCTGGTTCACCAGTATTATCTGGTGGAAAGCCTGGCAAACATAAGTTAGTAGGAACAAGCCCAGGATTCATTCCATCTGTATTAAACACGTCAATCTATGATGAAATTATTCAAATTAAAGACGAAGAGGCTTATAAAACTGTTCGAACTTTAGCAGCAAAAGAGGGCATTCTACTTGGCCCGTCTGGTGGGGCATCTGTGTATGCAGCCTTACAAGTTGCGAAACGTTTACAACCAAATCAAACAGTTGTCTGTATTGCACCTGACACTGGCGAACGCTATTTATCAACTGATTTATTTAATAACGGATAAAAAGTCCATCCATTAGTCATATTTTACGGACTCAATTCCAACTAATTGCATATGAATATAATATTATAATTTGAGGTGATCAGATGTATGTAAAGATTGAAGGTATTAATAAAAGCTTCCTTGACGAAAAAAACCAACCAATAAAGGTCTTAGAAGATATTAATATCGATATTGACAAAGGGAGTTTTGTATCGATTGTCGGTCCTTCCGGATGTGGAAAATCAACTTTATTATATTTAATCGCAGGCTTAGAACAAACAGATACTGGATCCATTTATGTTAACGGAAAAAAAGTAACTAAGCCAGGTCCAGATCGTGTCGTCGTCTTCCAAGAAGATGGTTTATTCCCTTGGTTAACTGTATTAGAAAATATCATGTATGGTCTAAAACTAAAAAACATACCGATAACAACTGCTAAAGAAAAGGCTTTAGACATTTTGAAACTTGTTCACTTAAGTAAATATAGTCAATCTTATCCACATCAACTATCAGGTGGAATGAAACAACGTGTAGCGATTGCTAGATCCCTCGTCACTGAACCAGACATTTTATTAATGGATGAACCCTTTTCAGCATTAGATGAGCAAACGCGGATGGTACTACATCATGAACTATTAGAAATTTGGAAAAAAACAAAAGTAACGATATTTTTTATCACTCACAATATTCGAGAAGCAGTCCAGCTATCCGAAAAAGTAATTGTCTTTGCAACAAGACCTGGTCAGATTAAAGAAACATTTACAATCACAACAACAAAAGATGGCATGATGCCAGACTCGATTACACTAAATACTGAACAAAAGATATTAGCTATTTTACAATCAGAAATTGTAAAAGTGTTAAAGGAGGAAATGGGCGATGACTACAGCCTTAAGACGAATCAGCTTCATCATTCTGATCGCAATGATTTGGGAAGCCACATCTAGGTTTTCTAGTTTACCTTCCTTTATGTTTCCGAGCCTGATCCAAGTTTTTTCGACCTTATTCAATGGCTTATTGAATGGACAAATTACAATCGCAATTTTGAATAGTATCAGGCGAATCTTTATTGGATTCTCTATCGCCACAATCTTAGGTGTTTTTCTTGGCTATCTAATTTGGCGTTACCAGTTAATCGAAGATACTCTCGGCTTTGTTGTGACAGCATTACAGTCAATTCCAAGTATTGTTTGGTTTCCCTTAGCAATTATTTGGTTTGGGCTCAATGACTTTGCGATTTTATTTATCGTTACAATTGGAGCAACATGGACAATGACAATTAGTGCCACAAGTGGGTTCAAAAATGTTCCACTATTATATCAGCGTGTTGCTAAAACACTCGGATCAAAGGGGGTGCATTTTATTAAAACAGTCATTATCCCCGCTTCAGTCCCACAACTTCTTTCTGGAATGCGGATTGCTTGGGCCTTTTCTTGGCGTGCTTTAATGGCAGGGGAATTACTAGGGGCTGGTGGTGGATTAGGACAATTACTCGAAACCGGTCGTTCGCTTGGTCAGATGGATCTCGTTATCTCCGTTATGATTATCATCGCCATTATCGGAACAATAATGGATCGAATTGTATTTGTACGTCTAGAAAATGCAGTCCAACTAAAATGGGGAACAAATAGAAGTTAAACTATGAGGAGGAACACAAATGAAAAGTATTTTAAAATCAGTAATTTCATCGCTTTTAGTATTAGGTCTATTGGTCGGATGTGCCAATAATGATGACAGTGAGGTGACCATTGGCTACTTTCCGAACTTGACTCACATCGCAACCATTGTCGCACTAGAAAATGATTATTTCGCTGAAGAATTCGATGAAGATATTACTATTGAAACGAAGACCTTTACAAATGGTGGTTTATTTATGGAAGCGATGCAAACAAATGAGATTGATGTCGGTACAGTCGGACCTGGTCCACTTTTAAATTTCTACATTCAAAATCCAGAATTCCATCTCATATCTGGCGCTGTAAATGGCGGTGCCGTATTAGTCGCAACTCAAGATAGTGGGATTGCTGAATTAGCCGACTTAGACGGAAAAAGAGTAGCCATCCCAGTTATCGGTAGCACACAAGATGTGATGCTCAGAAAAGCCTTACAAGACGTTAATCTAACGACGACAGACAATGGGGGAACAGTAGAACTCTATGCATCAGCCCCTGCCGATACAGTTACCCTTTTCGTCCAACAATCGGTAGATGCAGCAGCAACTCAGGAGCCGTGGGGATATGTATTAGAAACACAAGCAGATGGAGAGTTATTATTAGATTGGGATGCATTCGCTTGGGGTAAAGATTCAACCAACACCGTCGTTGCAGCAAGAAAGGATTTTCTACAAAATGAAGATATGGTACTCGCTTATTTAAGAGCTCACCAAAAGGCGGTAACTTTTATTCAAAGCAATCCTGGGGCGGCTCAAGAATTAGTCATTCAACATATCGAAGGATTAACAGGACGTGGCATTGACGCAGCTGAAGCTGAAGCAGCATTTAATCGCCTACAAGTGACAACAGATGTTAATCAACAAGTTATTCAAGAGATGGCTGATATAAGTGAATCAGCAGGATATGTCTCTTCAAATGACATAGATGGATTAATTGATTTATCCTTCCTAGATCAACTAAACAATTAAGTTAAATGAGAAAGAGTCTAACGATTGATACGATAGTTCGTCAGACTCTTTCAATTTCCTTTTGCAAAAAAATTAAGCTAAACTAAAATCAAGCTCTGGCCCTTTTGGAACGATTCCAGTTGGATTGATATTTTTGTGCGTGGCATAATAATGCTCTTTAATATGATCGAAGTTAATTGTTTCTGCAACACCTCGGTAATTATAAAGCTCTCTCGTATATCGCCAGAGATTTTTGTAATCAACAATTCGCTTCAGATTACACTTAAAGTGACCGTGATAGACACTGTCAAATCGAATCAGCGTGACAAACAAACGCCAATCCGCTTCTGTCAGTTGATCACCTAATAGAAAACGCTTATCCTCTAATCTTTTGTCTAGTTGATCAAGCGCCTCAAATAATTTAGTGACCTCTTCATCATATACCGCTTGTTTTGTTGAAAAGCCGGTTTTATAAACCCCATTGTTTATCTTATCGTAGATTTCATCATTTAACGCATCGATCTCATCACTTAATTCTGGTGGATAATAATCCCCTTGATCCGCACCAACCTCGTCAAACGCCGAGTTGAGCATCCGCATAATTTCTGATGACTCATTATTAACAATTTTATTTTGTTTTAGATCATATAAAACAGGTACCGTCACACGTCCACTATAGTCAGGCTCGACATATGTATAAATTTGATGTAAATAATCTGCATCGAGGACAGGATCTTGGTCAACCTCATCACCGGGTGCAAATGTCCAACCATTTTCATCACGATAAGGATTGACAACAGATACAGAAATCAACTCTTCTAGACCTTTTAACTGACGCATAATCAACGTCCGATTCGCCCAAGGACAAGCATATGATACATATAAGTGATAGCGATTTGGCTCAGCTTTAAAGCCCCCTTCGCCAGTCGGTCCAGCGCTACCATCAGCTGTTACCCAATTACGAAATTGTGACTCTTTCCGAATAAAGCGCCCTTCTTTTTCATCGATTAATGCCGAATCTTTTTGCCACTTACCATCTACTAATAAACCCATCTCAATCCCCTTCCTGTTACTGTTTTTTTAAAAAATTACCGTTTTCCCTTACATCCATTATAGGTAGAGCGTAGTTATTAAACAAATATGCTGTTTACTCACCCAATAATTTTTTATTGAATTAATTTGCGAAGAATTTATTGCGTTCTCTTTCTTTACTAGTTAAGCTTTAAGTATGACGACAAAGGATTGAGAGAAATAATTAAGATTAACTAAATTAAAGATTAGAGTTTACATAAATTACGCGCAATGAATCATGGAATTCCATTACTCATTGCGCGTATTTTCGGGAAAACATGCGACAACAATTAAAATGCTTTGATTAGTAGACGATATTTCAGATATTACTTATTTTATTAACTGTCTTGCCCTTATTAATTGTCTTATCAACAGATAATCTAATAAATAGCATTGATGTACACTATAAAAACTAATCACTTATTATCCAAAGTAGGTAAATGTCGCTTTGAAAATGCACTAAAAATCTCTTTTATAAGGTTGGTACCATCTGTTTCAATGTAAGGTAAAGGGAGTAATGACGTTATACCTACTAATAAAGATATATATCGAAATATTATTTTCCTAGATTATTCACAGCCCGACCATAAGCCACTAAGAAACTGCGTTAAATCAATTAAAAATACACAATCGATCTTTCACTAATTAAGTGAAAA
>NZ_BAABDL010000017.1:0-81853 GCF_039539605.1 Amphibacillus indicireducens
GGCATTCACTTTTGGCAATTTAATGGGCAAATCACCTATAAAAAATCAAGTTATGAATAATGCAGGATTTATTATTTTTGTTTGGAGTCTTTCACTCTAATTTTTGATAAGAAAGGTCGTCATCTGAAGACACTTCGCGTTCCGCGGGGATGGCCTCAGCTAACTTTTGTAGCAAAAATCGCTACAAAAGTGGATCTTCGGCTCATCCTCTTCCCGCTGGAGTCTTCGTGTCTTCAGATGACTATACGCTATTTCCGTTTAACTTTTAAGTGAGTGCGTACATATAAATGAAAGTCATTTAGTTAAGCATTACTACTTACTTTGCGGTAAACCATAAATAGAATAGTTCAGGTTTTATATTGTTAACGCATTAAAGGGTGGTCCTCAGGTAAATAACCTTCTACCTGGTAGGCTTGCTCATCTTCTAGAAAAACCTCTTTAACAATAATTGAAGATTGTTTATATTGTTGCAGTAATTTACCTTGATCTGCTGGAATCGTCACTTTGTATCGTGACCAGATTTTTTTGATCAATTTTTCAGTTTCATCAAGGATCTTTTTACGATCCGCTTCTATAAAAGCACTAATAACAATTGATGGTTTTAACATCGGAAGAAAATCATCTGTCAATTGATCATTTTTATTGTAGATTGTCAGCATTGGAATATGATCAGCATCTAGTTCTTTCAGTAGATCAAGTACCGTTTCTTGTTGTTGATCGTGGTCTGGATGTGATGCATCAACAACATGGTAAATTAAATCTGCTTCTGCCACTTCCTCCAGTGTCGATCTAAAAGCAGCAATTAATTCAGTCGGTAAATCTTGCATAAAGCCAACTGTGTCTGTAATGATTGGCATCAAGCCTGATGGTAATTTTAATTTTCGTGACATTGGATCAAGTGTGGCAAATAACTGATCCTCTTCAAAACTATCGCTATCTGTCAGGCGATTAAATAATGTTGATTTGCCTGCGTTTGTGTAACCAACTATTGCAATATTAAAGCTATGATTTAAGCGCCGTCTTTTACGGTACTGCTCACGTTGATTAACAACTGTTTTTAAGCGGCGTTTCACTTCATCAATTCGACGATTAATATGCCGACGATCTGATTCTAGCTTTGTTTCACCAGGTCCACGTGTCCCAATACCACCTGCTAATCGAGATAAAGCAAGTCCCTGACCGTGTAATCTTGGTAATAAATATTGATATTGAGCAAGCTCAACTTGTAACTTCCCTTCATTTGAAGTTGCTCTACTTGCAAAAATATCTAAAATCAATTGACTACGATCAATGACTGAGACGCCTGTTTCGTTTTGGAGATTCCGCATTTGTGATGCAGATAATTCATCATTTGCAATAATTAAATCGATCTCCTCACTTTCAACAAGCGCTAAAATTTCTTCAAGCTTTCCTTTTCCTAAGTAGGTTGCAGGGTGTGGCTGATTGCGTTTCTGAGTAATCACTTCAATCACATCACCACGAGCTGTTTTAGTCAGTGATTTAATTTCTTCAGTGGAATAATAAAACTGAGTATCGTCAACCGTCTGTCTTTGAACGGCTATGATTAAAATGTTTTCTGTCATGTTGCTCCCTCGTTTCTTATCGGTCGAACCATTTCTTGTTAGGTTAGAATATCATCTGCTGTTAATAATACAAGAATATCACCATCATAAACTTGTTGTTTGACTAGTCGAATGGATTGATTTCTGATGATTTTTTCCACTAAATTTCTCACAAATCGACCATTGCTAAAATTCACGTTTGATTCTAGGTCAATTTTCTTTTTAATTAAATGAAACAACTTAAATTCAGCTTCTTTTGTCAAAATATAATCACGTTTCGCCACCATCTGCTTAGCGATCGCTAATAATTGATCAGCATCATAGTCTTTAAATTCAATGATAAACGGAAATCGTGAGCGAAGACCTGGATTTGTCTTGAGAAAGTAATCCATTTGTTTCGGATAGCCGGCAAGAATTAGCACAAATGATTGTTGATGATTATCCATATGTGTCACCAACATGTCGATTGCTTCTTTACCAAAGTCCTTTGTACCACCACGAGCGAGAGAATAGGCTTCATCAATGAATAGCACACCACCTTGAGCGCGTTTGATTAAGTCTCTTGTTTTATGGGCTGTTTGACCAATATATTCACCAACTAAGTCGGCCCGATCAACTTCAATCACTTTTTGTTCTGCTAAAACACCTAACTCGACAAACCATTTCGCTAATAGGCGGGCGACAGTTGTTTTGCCAGTTCCGGGATTTCCTTTAAAAAGCATGTGTAACGTTTGTGGTTCAACTTTTAAATTTGCTGATTGGCGACGTTTATTTATTTCAATCAAAGCATAAATCTCAACCATTTGATCATAAATAAAATCTAAGCCAACTAACCCTGTCAATTTTTTCTCGATCTGTTCAAATGGATTAGGTATAACGACTTTGTCTAGTTGTACCCGTTTCTGATCATGTTTCTGATCATGTAAAATGATATTGATCTGATTGACTCTTGGTGTCATTTTATCGATCACTCTCCTTCACGTTATAAGTATACGCAAGTTGGAGAGAATTTTGCCCATCAATTTTGCATCACTAAAGACAAAACAGGTGTAGAATTTTATATCTTCCTACACCTGTCTTGCTATCAAACTATTAACCCCCAATTAAAACCAATCATTCTGTTTCAAGTGTAATATTTTTTGCCGGGGAGAATGTTGAGATTGCATGTTTGAAAATAAGTTGTTGCTTTCCATCACTTTCAACTAATACGGTGAAGTTGTCAAAACCTTTAATGACACCTCTTAATTGGAAGCCATTTGTTAAAATGACAGTCACCTGAATATAGTCTTTTCTTAATGCGTTTAAGTACTGATCTTGAATATTAACTGATTGAGCCATTGTATTTCCTCCTCTTTTCTATCTCTATATATTAATAGTTCTCTATATCTTCAAAAATTCCTGCTAAATTTGCAGAAATTTTTTGAAAAACATGATTTTTCTTTTCAGGAGTGATTGCATACCATTTTACATTCAATTGATTTCTAAACCAAGTATACTGTCTTTTCGCATAGCGACGAGAATTGCGCTTCAACAATTCAACTGCACGCGCTAAATCATATTCACCTTCAAAGTATGGAACGAATTCTTTGTAGCCAATCGCTTGCATCGATTGGGCATCTTTTAATCCATTATCATAAAAATATTTCACTTCGTCAATTAAACCTTTTTTAATCATTAAATCCACTCGTTGATCAATTCGTTGATAAAGGAGCGATCGCTCCATTTCTAATCCGATGATGACTGCATCATAGATTGGCGTTTTTGATTGAGATTTTTGTAATTCTTTCATTGTTTGTCCAGTTCGATCATAAACCTCTAATGCCCGAATGACACGACGAACATTGTTGGGATGAATTGTTTCTGCTTGAGCTGGATCAACTGTTTGTAGCCGTTGATAAACCGCTTCAATCCCCTTTACCTCAATTTCTTTTTCAATTTTCTCTTGATAAGTTAGATCACGCTTTTGGTCAGAAAATTGATAATCATATAAGATCGCATTAATATAAAGCCCTGTTCCACCGACAATAATTGGTAGTTTGCCACGTTGTTGGATCGCATCAATGTGTTCCTGAACTTGAGCTTGAAAGTTAGCGACTGAAAATGATTCGCTCGGTTCGACAATATCGATCATATGGTGGGGAATATTTTCTTTTTCGTCATCCGCTACTTTTGCTGTGCCAATGTCCATCCCCTGATAAATTTGCATTGAATCCCCACTGATCACTTCTCCATTATACTGTTTAGCTAGCGTGATACCAAGTGCTGTTTTCCCCACAGCTGTTGGACCAACAATGACGAGTATTTGATTATTTTTCTTTGCGCTCATTTACATCACCCGCTTAAACAGTTTCTCCATTTCATAAGTTGAAAAGTGAATAATAATTGGTCGACCGTGTGGACATGTGAACGGATCTGTTGTCGTTCGCAATTCCGCTAATAATTCAAACATCTCGTCATAATTAAGATGATGATTTGCTTTAATTGATCGTTTACAGGCCATCAAAATCGCCGCTTCTTCACGAAGTTTACTTAAATTTATTTTACCATCTCGAATAATTTGCTCGACCATATCTCGAATCGTCTCTTCTTCTAATCCTGTTGGAAACCAAGTTGGATGTGAACGAACTAAATAAGTCGATTGACCGAAATGTTCAAAAAACAAGCCTACATCCTCTAAATCTGCTTGATACTGTTCAAGCATTAATGCCTCTTGCTTAGAAAAATCAAATTGTAGTGGGATCAATAATTGCTGCCGGTCACGCTCAACTTGACCGATTTTATCTCGGAAAAATTCATACTTAATTCTTTCTTGTGCTGCATGTTGATCGATCATGTAAAGTCCCTGTTCATTCTCAGCAACAATATATGTGCCGTGGTGCTGACCAATTGGATACATCACAGGAATCCGCTCTGTCTGCTCAACTTGAGCCAGTTCGACTGCTTGATTGTTATCAACCGAATCTAATTGATCAAGTTCATATGTTTGTTTTTCTTCATATGCTTCAATTGCTGTTTTAGGTTGAGTTTGTTTTTGTTCAAACCCACTTGGCTGTTGATTCTCGATTGTCATATTTGTTGGATCAACGAGCGGTGTCTTTTTTGTGTGTTCAAACTGAAAGCTTTCTTGTTCAGTCTCTGCTTGTTTTGCTTTTTTTACAAGTGCATCGGGTATCAGTGTTTCTCGGCGAAATCGCTCTTGAATCATTGTTTCAATGGCTTGATAAAGTTCTTTTTCTTTACTAAAACGAACTTCTAACTTAGCTGGATGGACGTTAACATCAACTAAAATTGGATCCATTGCAATTTGTAGGACAACAATTGGACTTCTACCAATCGGCAATAGTGTATGGTAACCTTTTAAAATCGCATGATTAAGTGGAATGTTGCGAATAAAGCGCCCATTAATAATCGTTGAGATAAATGATCGATTCGATCTTGTCACTTCAGGTTTCGAGATATAACCTGTGATGTGATAATCTAACGTTTTATGATCAATTTTTAGCATTTTTTTTGCAACAGAGACACCATAAATCTGGGCAATAATTTGAATTAAATCGCCACGCCCATTTGATTGAAACAAGCGTTTTTCATTATGATAAAGCTCAAATTTGATCTTAGGGTGAGAAAGACTTAACCGGTTAATCACGTCTGTTATATGTCCTAATTCAGTATGGATCGTTTTCATATGCTTCAAACGTGCTGGCGTATTATAAAATAAATGCTCGACCGTAATTTCCGTTCCCTGTCTCGCGTCTGAGCGATCACGGGTAACGATTTGACCACCGTCTAAGCTTAGTAATGTACCCGCTTCAGCTCCAGTTGATGTTTTTATCGTTAATTGACTAACTGCTGCAATCGATGCAAGTGCTTCCCCTCTAAACCCTAACGTCCGCACGTGAAAGAGATCATTTTCCGAACGAATTTTACTCGTTGCATGACGTAAAAAAGCTCGTTCAACATCAGCCGAGTCCATTCCAAAGCCATTGTCGGTAATCTTAATTTTGCGGAGACCAGCTTCTTCTACTTCAACTTTAATCACCGTACTGCCGGCATCAATACTATTTTCAACCAGTTCTTTAATAACCGATGCAGGTCGTTCGACAACTTCACCTGCTGCTATTTTATTAGCTAAAACATCAGGCATCGTTTGGATTTTCACGGTCTAGTCCTCCTCTTTTAGCAGTTGCTGAAGCTGATAAAGTTGATTCATCGCTTCAATTGGTGTTAATTCCATAATATTAATCGCTTTAAGCTGTTGCTCAAGTTGACTCGGCTCTTTATCTTTTGCCTGTTCAGCTGGTTCATTGATGAAAAAACTTAACTGATCGGATTGATCACTCACTTGTTCAGGAGTTTTTGTTTGTTCTAATTGCTCTAAAATGACATTTGCCCGCTCAATGAGTGAGGCTGGAAGCTCAGCCAATTTAGCTACATGAATCCCATAACTCTTATCAGCAGGTCCACTTCTAATTTGATGTAAAAAGACGACTCGCCCATCAAATTCCTCAGCTCGAACATGGATATTCTTTAGTCTCGTTAAATGATCAGCTAAACTCGTCAGTTCATGATAGTGAGTCGAAAAGAGTGTTTTTGCCCCTAAGTAATCATGAACGTACTCCATAATGGCTTGAGCAAGCGCCATCCCATCATACGTGCTTGTCCCACGTCCAATCTCATCAAGTAAAATTAAACTATTTTCCGTTGCATACGTTAACGCATGCTTCGCTTCTAGCATTTCAACCATAAATGTACTTTGGCCACCGACTAAATCATCTGATGCACCAATTCGGGTGAAAATTTGATCAAAGATCGGTAATTTTGCTTGTTCCGCTGGGACAAAGCAACCAATTTGAGCCATGATCACAGTTAATGCCACTTGCCTCATATACGTACTCTTACCTGACATATTCGGTCCGGTAATCAATAAAATTTGGGTGTCTTGATCTAAATACACATCGTTTGGCACATATGTTGCGTCACTCATTACCTTTTCAACGACTGGATGACGACCTTTGACAATCTCTAACTCACCTGTCGTCGTTAAGTCTGGGCGACTGTAGCCTTGTTGCTCACTAATCGTAGCAAAACTTTGGAAGACATCCAGTTGGCCAATTTCAGTTGCCAATTGTTGTAAGCGTGGAATATAGTCGAGTACTTGTTCACGTATTTTTAGGAATAACTGGTACTCAAGTTCAACACTTTTTTCTTCAGCTGATAAAATCAAGTTTTCTTTTTCTTTTAATTCTGGTGTAATGTAGCGTTCTGCATTCGATAATGTTTGTTTTCGTTCGTATTTTCCTTCTGGTAGCAAATGCAGGTTCGCTTTTGTCACTTCAATATAATAGCCAAAAATTCGATTATAACCAATTTTTAATGATTTAATCCCTGTTGCTTGTCTTTCCTGGCTTTCTAACTCGGCAATCCATTGTTTCCCGTTCCTTGATGCATCACGGTACTGGTCAAGTTCATCATTAAATCCATCACGAATCATGTTACCTTCTTTAATCGTCATCGGTGGTTCATCGGTTAAGCTTTTTCCAAGGAACTCTTTTAAATCGGTTAATGGATCTAAAGCTTCGCCGAGCTTAATGATTTCTGCTTCAGTGAATGTTGCTAAAATCTCTTTTACATGTGGTACTTTATCCAATGAAAGTTTTAACTGAATTAAATCACGTGCATTGACATTACCAAATGCAACGCGACCACATAAACGCTCAAGATCATAGATAGACTTTAACTGGTCACGTAGTTCTTCGCGCTTAATATAGTCTGCCATTAGTCCTTCAACAAACTGATAACGTTTCTCTAACACTGAACGATTTAACAATGGACGCTCTAAAAACTTTTTCAGTTGACGTGCACCCATCGCAGTAACCGTTTGATCAAGCACCCATAATAAGCTACCTTGTTTCGACTTTTTAATAATCGTTTCTGTAAGTTCGAGATTTCGTTTTGAATACATATCTAGACCGAGGTATTGATTTAATTCAATCAATTGTAATGGTTTGATATGATCTAGTGCTCGTTTTTGCGTCGTTTCTAAATAGCTAATTAGCTGACTAAAACCAGTGATCAAATGCTCGTTATCAATTTCAGCAACTAAATGGCGATACGTTTCTGTTAATGATGATTTTTCACTATATGAAATGGTTACATTTAATCGCTCAATTAAACTTTGCTTTTCTGCTTCTAGTAAACCCGTCGTTATAATCACTTCTTTGACTGGTCGGTTGTACAACTCATTTAACACTTGTTCCCAGCCTGTCGTGACGAGTGCTCCACTCGTTTCACCTGTCGATAAATCAATATAAATCAGCGAGTATGTATCATCATCAAAATCTGCTAAACTTGCTAAATAATTATTTTCTTTTTCATCTAACATGACACCGTCCATAACTGTTCCTGGTGTGATCAGTTGGACAACTTCACGTTTGACAACTCCGACAGCATCTTTCGGATCTTCAACCTGTTCACAAATTGCAACCTTATAGCCTTTGTCAACTAAATTTTTGATATAGTTTGTCGCTGAATGGTGCGGGACCCCACACATTGGAATCCGGTCATCCCCACTACCGTTCCGGCTCGTTAATGTAATCTCTAATTCTTGTGCTGCTTTGATCGCATCATCAAAAAAGAGCTCATAAAAATCTCCTAATCTAAAAAATAAAAAACTATCCTGGTGCTGGGCTTTTATTTTTAAATATTGCTCAATCATTGGTGTGTATTTACTCATCGGCGCTAGCTCCTTAAATCAACTCTAATATTCCCATTATAACATATCGATCGGATCAGATTAAAATCATACCTAAAAAAATAAAGCGCACAGATGATCTGTACGCTTGCTTATTTATTCTTCTACTGATGGGTCTAGATTAATCAGTTCTTCATCTGTTAATTCTGCAATCCAATCATCTTCATCATTGTCGTTACCAGTTGTTGCTGTTGGATCGACACGAACGGAAACTTTTGTATCACCGATTACTTCAACTAAAAATTCACGCTCAACTTCTGTCTTAATTTTTTGTGTTGATTTGTCAATCGTGCACGATGTTGACTTCGGTTGTTGGAGTACTTTTGCGTAAACATCAACTTTATTACCCACTGTTTGCTTATCTTTAGCTGATAAGTCAATCAGATCAGTATAGTTCACGCGTTCAGTGACAACCTCTGTTTTAGTATGATCATTAAACGAATACCAAACGTTAATATCATAGCTGCCGTTTACTTCGACTTTATCATCACCTTTTCGTTTCGCGTTATATAAATGATTAATGACCCAGCAACCTAATATACTCGATGGTTGATGTGATGGATTGACAACATGAGAATCCTCGTTAAACTTACGACCTTTACCAATTACCGCTTTCGTGATAATTTCACGGTAGTCTTGATCCAAAAATGACATATTTACTAACCTCCATTCTTAATACTGTAGCTTATGCAAATTCACTAGGCGAAGTGACACGCACCACCTAATCCATCCTATGCACTAGCCTAAGATGTGCTACTGAAAAGAGGTTAACAAATTAAATAACCAGGATTAATCATACATCAGGATAGTCACCTGAAAAGACTTGTTGCTGAAAGCGTCGACCTATAGTCGAGATCACGTGAGTTCCTCCATTGCTATTGTTCGTATTTTATCCTTATTTAAGTCATTGTTTGTATTCATTCGATTGAATTAAATTTTTCGTTCACTTTGTCATTAATGTTTGCTGTAATCCTTTGTAATAAATCATTGACAACAACTTGAGCAGACTTAAATTCGTCAACAATCGGGAGTGCATCAATTTCCGCTTGGATTGCATCAATTTGATCATCAATTTGCTTAACAGCATTGACTTTTCCATAAGCCTGTAAGTTAACCGCTTGTTTTTGAAGCTTTTTAATCTGTTCAATTAAATCTTTCACTTTTTGATTATCATTCAGACGGGCTTCCAACGCTTTAAAACGCTCAACTTCTTCTAATTCGTCTAACCGTGTTGTGATTTCTTCTACTTTATTTAAAACTTCCTCTTTTGAATAAGCCATGATTGATTACACCCCTACAATCTATGTAATGTGAATACTGTTTAAATGTTTCTTGATCCTGTTTAACATGATAACAAGCATTTTTGTTTAAAAAATATGAGTTTAATTGATTCTTGGAAATTTTCTTATGAAATTCTCACTAGAGATTTTATTGACAATCCTTCTACTATAATGGTCAAACAACTCTTTTTTAAAGCGATGATAGCCAGTGACATTTTCTAATCCAGAAATCGTATTTGTAATTCCATCAAAATCAGAGCCAAAGCAGAGCTGATCTTCTGCCCCTAGTTCAATAAAATGATCAATGTGCTCGAATAAATCATCAATCGAAACGAAATCTGAACTTTTTGTGAATTCAGGAACAAAAGTGACACCGATCAAACCATCACGCTTAATAATCGCTTTAATTTGCTGATCAGTTAAATTACGTCGGTGCTGGCAAATACGATACGCATTGCTGTGTGAAGCAATCACATGATCAGCTTGATCAATCACATCATCAAAACCTCGGACGGATAAGTGGGAGACATCTGTCCAAATCTGTTCCGCATTTAATAACTGAATAACCTCTTCGCCAAATCGTGAAACACCTTTTCCTTCAATACTCATCACGCTATCACTGACAGCATTATTATTATTCCACGTCAAACCAACAATACGAACACCCTCATCAATTAAGCGAACCAAGTTATTTAAATCTGTTCCAATTGGATGACAGCCTTCTAATGTTAGAATTGCTCCTAATTGATGAGGTTGTAAGTTTTCTAGCTCCAGCTTTGATTGAATCTGAATGATATCCGGATTAGGCAAAACAATTTTTTCATAAAAAAGATCAATCATTTTTAGTGCAACATCGAATTGTTGATTTAATGGGGTCGTATCGGGGACAAAAATCGCAAAGGCTTGCACTTTTATTGGGCTTGCACGCCATTTTTCCAAATCAAACTGTAGTGCATCACTTTGATTCACATTATAGTCATGCCGCCACAATTGATAAAGCAAGTCACAGTGGGCATCGATCACAGCGTTTCCCTCCATTTTGCTTGACTTTTCGATCATTAACGTAAATCAGTGTGGGGAAATTTCCACCACACTGACAAATGTTTTCATCTCGGTTCAACAATCAGTTTAATTGCTGTTCGTTCTTCGTTATCAATCTTAATATCTGTAAAAGCAGGAATACAAACTAAATCGACACCACTTGGCGCTACAAATCCTCGGGCAATCGCAACAGCTTTGACTGACTGATTCAACGCACCTGCTCCAATCGCTTGTATTTCTGCTTTCCCTCGTTCTCGTAATACATTTGCTAAAGCACCTGCTACTGAATTCGGGTTTGATTTTGATGATACTTTTAATATATCCACCTTTGCTACCTCCCCTAAGTTTCTTAAGTTCCTACCACTTTTACTATATTCTTATGATTTTTTGATATGCTAACTACAATTCATTTCATCATAAAAAATCATGATCAGGGAGGCTTGCAAAGAAATCTTTCACGAAAAAGTCTTATTCAAAAAATGGTTGGTCATCGGTAATTAAAATGCGTTCAATTTTTGTTGCTTGTCCAGATCTCTGATCAATGTCAATCACAACACCACTCAACTGCGCTTTACCTTTTTTAGTTGCTTCAAAGCGAACAGGTAATTGTGTTAAAAAGCGTTTAATCACGGCATCTCTTTCCGTTCCAATAATCCCATCATACGGTCCTGTCATACCAACATCGGTAATATAGGCGGTTCCATTATCGAGAATTCGATTATCTGCTGTTTGCACGTGTGTATGTGTTCCAACAAGCGCACTGATTTTTCCGTCTAAATACCAAGCAAGTGCTAGTTTTTCACTCGTTGCTTCTGCATGAAAATCGATGAAAATGATTGGGGTGCGTTTACGTACTTCAGCAATTAATTGATCAGCGTAACGAAATGGGTCATCAATTGCCGGTAAAAACGTTCGGCCTTGTAAGTTGATAATTGCAACTTCAGTGCCATTAACATTAACAAATCCGTAACCTTTACCTGGTGTACCTTCAGGGTAATTGGCAGGTCGAATCATTTTGTCAGCATCATCAATAAAATCGAAAATTTCTTTTTTATCAAAAGTATGGTTACCCATTGTTAAAAAATCTGCTCCGTAACTTAAAAGTTGTTTATAAATTTTCTCGGTAATTCCTTTCCCTGCAGCGGCATTTTCACCGTTGACAATCGTTAGCTGAGGCTGATACTTTTGTTTTAATTTTGGTAAGTATGTTTCGATCTGCTCTCTGCCTAAAGAACCGACCACATCACCAATAAATAAAATACGCATAATTTTACTCCTTCAATTGGTTAATTTAATATGTATAGCTATCCGATAAGTTTAACTAAGATTAAGTTTTGCATATCGAATCAAACTTGTCAAAAGTAAACAGGGTGCCGTTAACATGCAACGGACACCCTGTTTTCATTTGAAGTTTTAGTTATTTTGCATACTCTACTGCGCGAGTCTCTCGAATAACAGTTACTTTAATATGACCAGGGAAATTTAATTCATCTTCTATTCGTTTACGAATCTCTCGTGAAATACGAACAGCTTCTAAATCATCAATCTCATCTGGTTTAACCATGATTCGGACTTCACGACCAGCTTGAATCGCAAATGATTTTTCTACACCGTCATAGGATTCAGAAATTTCTTCTAACTTTTCAAGTCGTTTAATGTAATTCTCTAACGTTTCACTTCTTGCACCTGGTCTTGCAGCGGATAAAGCATCAGCAGCAGCCACTAGTACAGCAATAATAGAAGTTGGTTCCTCATCACCGTGGTGTGAGGCGATTGCGTTAATGACAACATCTTTCTCTTTGTATTTAATCGCAAGCTCTTTACCAATTTCAACGTGACTTCCTTCGACTTCATGATCGATTGCTTTACCGATGTCATGAAGCAGTCCGGCGCGTTTTGCTAATGTCACATCTTCTCCTAATTCTGCAGCTAATATGCCCGACAAATGAGCCACTTCAATTGAGTGATTCAATACGTTTTGGCCATAGCTTGTACGATATTTCAGACGACCTAATATCTTAATTAGATCAGGATGTAAGCCGTGTACACCTACTTCAAAGGTTGTTTCTTCTCCGACTTCTCGAATAAAGTCATCAACCTCACGTCTTGATTTTTCAACCATTTCTTCAATTCGTGCTGGGTGAATTCGACCATCTTGAACTAATTTTTCTAAAGCGATTCTTGCAATTTCGCGTCTGACAGGGTCAAAACCTGATAATATAACAGCTTCAGGTGTATCATCAATAATTAAATCTATTCCTGTTAATGTTTCTAAAGTACGAATATTTCGGCCTTCTCGACCAATAATTCGACCTTTCATTTCATCATTAGGTAGATTAACAACAGATACAGTCGTTTCAGCAACATGATCTGCTGCACAACGTTGCATTGCATATGATAGAATATCCTTTGCTCTCTTATCAGCTTCTTCTTTCGTGCGATTCTCGGCCTCTTTAATAATTAGTGCTGATTCATGATTCACTTCTTTTTGAACACGTTCTAGAATGATTTGCTTTGCTTGATCCGATGTATAACCAGAAATGCGCTCCAGTTCAGCTTGTTGTTCAACCAACAAAGCTTCTACTTTGCCTTCCATTTCTTCAATTTGTTGTTGTTTTTCTGCTATAGCTAGTTCCTTCTTTTCTTGCATTCGCTCACGTTTGTCCAACGTTTCGTCTTTTCGATCAAGGTTTTCTTCTTTCTGCAGAAGTCTATTTTCTTGTTTCTGTTGCTCTGCACGACGTTCACGGAGTTCTTCTTCAGCTTGTTGACGAAGTTTATGATTTTCATCTTTCGCTTCTAATAAAGCTTCTTTCTTTGCTACTTCAGCATTTCGATGCCCCTCTTGAACAATCTGTTTTGCTAACTCTTCTGCGCTAGAAATCTTTTTCTCTGCAATTGATTTACGAATCAGATAGCCAACAACAATACCGACGATAAGGATAGCTAAACTGGAGATGATGATAATGATTAAATCCACATAATCCATGGTTTCACCTCCTCTTGCTATTCATTTTTTAACTTTTTAAGTCGGCATGTACTTTGTATTACTTATTTGAAATGCGTCATTAAGTTTTTAGTATAATTAAAAAATTATACAATGTTAATTTTACTGGTGCAATTAGGCAATGTCAAGAAAACAAAAGAAAGTAATTTATTTCGACAAAATTCGCGTAATGAAAATAAAAAAAACGGTCAAAATTATCTAGATAACTTTGACCAATTTATTAGCAACTTATTCTTCTGGAACTAATTCATCCATTACTTTTGGTTCTTCACTATTTTCACCATCTAAGTTATAGTGTGCTCGAACAGCATGATTAATTTCTTCAATCATTTCAGGATGCTCTCGTAAAAATTCTTTCGAGTTTTCACGGCCTTGGCCAAGACGTTCTTCTTTATATGAATACCATGCACCACTTTTTTGAACAATATCTAAGTCAGAAGCAATATCTAGTAACTCACCTTCTTGTGAAATTCCTTCACCGTACATAATATCAACTTCAGCTTGCTTAAATGGCGGAGCGACCTTATTTTTAACAACCTTAATTCGCGTTCGGTTCCCGACCATTTCATTCCCCTGCTTAATCGTTTCTGCACGGCGCACTTCTAAACGAACAGAAGCATAAAATTTCAATGCACGTCCACCTGGTGTTGTTTCAGGGTTACCAAACATGACCCCAATTTTTTCACGAACTTGATTAATAAAAATGGCAGTTGTTTTTGATTTATTAATCGCACCTGAAAGCTTTCGTAGCGCTTGAGACATCAGTCTTGCTTGGAGTCCCATATGAGAGTCGCCCATTTCTCCTTCAATCTCTGCTTTTGGTACTAACGCTGCAACAGAGTCAACAACAACAATGTCAACCGCACCACTTCGGACTAATGCTTCAGCAATTTCTAACGCCTGTTCACCAGTATCCGGCTGAGATAATAATAGTTCGTCTGTATTCACGCCTAAATTTTTAGCGTAAATTGGATCTAAAGCATGCTCAGCATCAATAAAGGCCGCTGTACCCCCTGTTTTTTGAACTTCCGCAATTGCATGTAAAGAAACGGTTGTTTTACCTGATGATTCAGGTCCGTAAATTTCAATCACACGGCCTCTTGGATAACCCCCAATTCCTAATGCAATATCGAGTGCTAATGACCCACTGGATACAGTAGCTAGCTTCTGCTCAGCCCGATCACCAAGCTTCATAATTGAACCCTTTCCGAACTGTCTTTCTATTGATTTCAAAGCCTGATCAAGGGCTTGTTTACGCTCACTCATCCGAATTCCTCCTCAAATTTAAACTACTCTTATCATAACCTCTTTTGTAAAAATACACAAGCAAAAAGCGAATAAACGTTCTTATTTTTTCAACTAAAAACAGCTGTGTTTTTGATGAAAATGATAGATATTTTACAAAACAGTCGTAATAATAAGCTTATTTTAAATATTTATAAATCATTTCTAGTCCTTTTTTTACAGAAAGTGCACGAATGCTATTTCTCGGTTTAGAAAAATGAAACTTTTCGATCAGATAATCTTTGTCTGAGTGATACAAACAAACAAAAACGGTTCCAACAGGTTGTCCTTCTAACGGATCAGGACCAGCTACCCCAGTAAAGCTAATCCCATAGGTCGAATTAAAAACCCCTTGAGCGCGTTTAGCCATCTCGTATGCCGTTTGTTTGCTAACCATACCATATTGGTCGATTGTCGATCGATTAACGCCTAAAGCGCTTATCTTCGCATCCTCTGTGTAACTAATCAAACTGCCATTAAAAATACGACTAGATCCTGGAATCGACACAATCTGATCAGCGAATTTACCACCTGTTAAACTTTCAGCGCCTGCGATCGTTTGATTTTTCTCTTTCAATCGATCAATGACAACTTCAGTTAACGTCTGTTCATCTGAGCCATAGATATAAGAACCGATCAGTGCGTGTAATTCTTTTTCTTTTGCTTCAATTAATCGGTTTGCTTCAGCTTTTGAATTCGCCAGTGCTGTAAGTCGTAAGGCGACTTCGCCATCAGCAGCTAATGGAGCGATCGTTGGATTGCTTTGTTGCTCAATTAAATTTTTCACCTTTGTTTCGAGTTGCGCTTCTCCAATGCCAATACAGCGAAGCATTTTTGAGACAATCACTTCTTTGAGTTGATAGTTTTTCTCTAAAAAAGGAAGTACGGATTCAGTCATCATATACTTCATCTCACTAGGCACACCAGGCATTAAAATAAGTAATGATGATTGATATTCTACCATCATACCAGGCGCTGTCCCGATTGGATTCGGGATGATCTTGGCACCAGCAATCACTTGTGCTTGTTTATAATTATTTTTAGACATGACTCGATTTGATTGCTTAAAATATTGTTTTAATTGAGTTAGCATCTCATCATTTTCGATCAGTTCCCGTTCGACGAGTTCTGCAACGATCTCGCGGGTAAGATCATCATCAGTCGGTCCAAGACCACCTGTAATAAAAATTAAGTCTGAGCGATCAAGCGCTTGAGATAAAGTTGATTTTATTCTCGCTTTATTGTCACCAACAACTTGGTGAAAATAAACGCCAATCCCCTTAGTCGCAAGTTTTTCTGAAATCCATTGGCCATTCGTATTTGTAATTTGTCCAAGTAACAACTCAGTACCAACTGCAATAATTTCAGCTTTAATTGCCATTAATTAGACTCCTTCATAACATGCCAGTTTTTAATAAAATAGTCGACACCAGAAATAACCGTTAAAATAAGTGCGATGTACAACGTGATCAGCCCAATTGGCCAGCCCAAATATGAGAAAGGGAAATTATGCAATAAGATAAAACTGATTGATAACAGTTGAAAGGTTGTTTTCCATTTTCCCATTGAGCTTGCCGCTAATACGATACCTTCTCCAGCTGCAACTAATCGAAGCCCAGTAACTGCAAATTCTCGAGATAAAATAACGATCACTAACCATGCTGGGGCTAATCCTAATTCAATTAATAAAACATAAGCTGCCGTAACTAATAGTTTATCAGCCATTGGGTCTAAAAATTTGCCGAGGTTCGTGATTAAATTATGCTTACGGGCATAATAGCCATCTAGCCAATCCGTTCCTGAAGCAATGATAAAAATTAAAGCAGCCACAAAATGAACAATTGGTAGTGTCGTTGTGCCAATTGACCAACTTCCCCAATCAAGTGGGAGTGATAATAATAAAATAAAGATTGGAATTAATAAAATCCGTGATAAAGTGATTCGATTTGGAATGTTCATTGTAAAAAGCGTCCTTTCGTTAATTAACAAAATAATGATTAAACCCCACCCATCACAAGATGAGCGGGGTCATTGTAACAACTTATTCAAGCTCTTCGTTAATATATAACCATAAAACTTGTACCGCAGTGGGTGATATTTCTGTCGATAACTCGACTTCTTTATCATTAATTGTAATCGTAATATCACCGGGATTACCAAACCTCAAATAAACAAAATCTTCATCGCTCACATCGAATGAAACAGGTGAGCCACTTGACTGTAATGTCTCATAATATAAACGATTTCCCTGGTCATCTTCAATTTCCAACCAATTACTACCAGATGACTCGATCACTAGCTCAATCGATTCATCAGTTGTACTGAATTGATAATAGGAAACTGCATTTTCGTATGAAACAAGTGACAGCTCCGGCTCTTCGGTAACATCTTCCTCAGTCTCATCTGGTTCATCAGCCTCATCTTGACCTGGATCATCTTGATCAATATCATTTGATGGGATTGAAACTTCGTCTCCAATTGATTGGTCAGTTTGAACTTCATCGCCGACATCCGGCGATGGACCGTCTGGATTCTGTAATGTTCGCCAAATAAAGAAGACAACACCAAATAGTAAAATAAAGACGATAATGGTTGGGAGTACTCTTGTAAATGGTGATGATTTTGATGATGTTGATTTTCTTCTAGAGCGTGATAGCTGTGTATAATCAACATCTTCGTCAACAGTTGGTATTTCATGGTGATGTTCATCTAAAAGCGCTTTAAAATCTAATCCAACTACATTTGCATATTCTTTAATAAACACCCGTGCATAAAAATTCCCTGGAATCATCGAAAAATTGTTGTCTTCGATTGCATTCAAGTGCCTGATTTGGATTTTCGTCAGTCTGGATACTTCTTCTATGCTATATCCTTTTTCCAGGCGAGCATCTTTTAATTTTTCACCAATTTGCATCTATAACACCATCCGTTTAACTTAATTACTTTTGACCTGCACGTTAACTACACTATTTCTATAATAAATGATTTTCGCAATTTATAAAAGAGTTAATCTCAATTTTAGCGAATTATTATTACTTTTACTTAAAATTACCTTCACTCAACATTAAATAAGACGGATTCAAACAATAAAAAGTTACAAAGTGTCTAGATATTATGATTTTGGTTTTACTTGAAAGACAGCGACATTATCAGCTTTGATCCATTGATTTAAAAATTGATTAACCTCTTCTAGCGTAAGTGCTTCTAATGTTGGGATTAACTCATAAAAATCAAAATCAAGCATTTGATAATGCGTCACTTGACTCGCAATATCCGAGACTCTGTTCATACTTCTCAATAATTGACCAATTGTTTTTCTTTTCATTCGTTCAAAATCGGCTTCTGCCAATTGATAATCTTTAAATGTCGCAAGTTGCTCCTTGATTTTTTCCGCTAGTTGATCAGGTTGACGTGTATTACCACCAATAATTGAGTAGCAAAATTCTTTTTGTCGTTCAGTTTCGAAACCTAAACCACCATCAATCAAATCAAGATCATAAAGTTCTTGGTAATACGTTCCCGATCTCGAGTAAAAATAATCTAACAACATGTCGGCGATCAATTCATCTTTAATAAATTGTAATCGATCCGTTGCGGGTTGTTCTTTGATCCCAACCATACACTTTGGAACAGCAACCGGCATCTCAATCGCATCATAGTCTTTGTATACTTGCTCAGGCTCTGTCGGGAAGTGACGCTCGATTGTTGACTGTTGGTCAAAGTTTTTCTCTGCTTGATTTGCTTCAATCATGGCAAACATTTCATTTGGATCAAAATTCCCCACAAGTGTTAACACCATATTTGATGGGTGATAAAACGTATGATAACACGTATATAAATCTTCTTTTGTAATCTGCTGGATTGACTCAACTGTTCCTGCGATGTCAATTCGAACAGGATGATGCTCATACATCGCAGCAAGAACCCCAAAAAAAGCACGCCAATCTGGTTGATCATCATACATTTGAATTTCTTGAGCGATGATTCCTTTTTCCTTTTCAACCGTTTGATCTGAGAAGTATGGTTCCTGAACAAAATCTAATAATATTTTTGTATTATCAATAATATCAGTAGTTGACGAGAATAAATAAGCCGTTTTTGTAAATGATGTATATGCATTTGATGATGCACCGTTTTTGGTGAAATACTGAAAAACATCATAGTCTTCTTTTTCAAATAGTTTATGCTCAAGGAAATGGGCGATTCCATCAGGAACTGTGATCGACTCTGTATTATTAATCGGTACAAACGACTGATCAATCGAACCGTATTGTGTCGTAAAAATTCCATACGTTTGAGCCATTTCTACTTTAGGAATCAGAATGACCTGTAATCCATTAGGCAAAACTTCTCGGTATACCGTTTCGTTTAATTGACTATATTCCGTTTTATTCATTACTTTGACCTCCAGTTGCAGTTAAGAAGTAAATCGTATCGAGTTCTAATTTATTAGCAACTTGAACAATTGATTCTTTAGTTACTTGGTCAATTGCCTCAATGAACTCCGCGACAGATCGGTTTGATTGACCGACTCTTTGATTGTAAATCACTTCGATCATCCCAAATGGATCATCGAGGGTCTCTTTATATTGGTTGATAATCTGCCGTTTTGCTTCATCAATCTGTTCATCTGAAAAATCCCCCACCTGCATTGCTTTCACTTGATCAAGAATGATTGTTTTTGCTTTTTCAAAGTCTGCTGGCGCAATTCCACTATAAATAAATAGCAGTCCTTTATGACTCTCAAATTGTGATGAAGCATAATAAGCTAAACTGTTTTTTTCACGGACATTAACAAAGAGTTTGGAGCTTGGGAAACCACCAAATATTCCATTAAAAACTTGAAGTGCGGGGTAATCTGGGTCTTGATAACGGATATGCGTCCGGTAGCCTAGATGTAGTTTTCCTTGTTGGATCGACTGTTCTTCAATGATTTGTTTAGCTTCCTGTACATCGCGATCTTCAGTAATGATCTGTTCTTTTTGATGATTATTTTCTTGACGATCAAACAAATTACCAACTAACTGCTCAACATCAACTGATTCAAAATCACCCATCACATAAAGATCAAGCGTGTCATCTGACAGTATTTCTTGATAATATTTCGCTAAGTTCTCTGCTGTAATTGACTCAATATCTTCTGGATAACCATGAATATGAATTTGATACGGCTCGTCTTTACACATTTCATCGACTAAGCGAATATTAGCGTAGTGAAGTTTATCATCTGCAATTGATGCAATTTTTTGTTTTAAGGTCTGCTTCTCTTTCGTAACAATCTTAGGATCAAACTGATTATCCACTTGTTTCGGTTTAAATAATGTATCACTAAAGAAACTGAGACCACGCTTTAAGATGTTCTCATCTGTTGATAAATACGTTTGATTAGCGAGGGTCATCCGCGCTGTTAAAATGTGTTGCTCACCTTTTTTTGTACCATCGATTGAAAAGGTTGCCCCATACAAGTTGTCTAAAGCGCGACGAAATTCATTTGCTGTTGGATACTGTGCTGTTCCTTGTTGCAAGACAAACGGTAATAGTGCGCGTTTAGTGATTGTATCGCGTGACAATACCGACCTAAATTTCGCAGTAAAGTGAATCGTTTTAAATTTTTTATGATCAACTATATGTAACGTATAGCCTTGTTTTTCAACTGTTCTAACGTTTAAATCCATCTAATAAAACCTCCTAATAAAGTATCGAGAATCAAATTTTGAATGATACGAATTATCCTTTATTGTATCCAGAATCTATCCCTTCATTATAGTTTACCTCATTATCAGCAAGGTAACAATTACCACAATTCATTTCAATCAAATATAATCTTTTCAAAGTAAAAAACCGCCTGTTTAGGCGGTTTTTAAGAGTTTACATTCTTTTTCTAACGACGTGAAATTGAAATGCATCACTTCTGAAATAATTCTCAGAATATAAAATTGGCTCATCATCTTTTGTATAATGCATTTGTCTAAGCAATAATAACGATTGATCAGGGCCACAATTTAAAATAGCTGATATTGTATCATGATAACCAATCGGCTCAACATAAGCATGCGCATATTCAATCGTTTTACCTGTATAAGAATGAATTAAATTAAAGATAGAGTCCTGTTGATGAATATGACCAATTGGAACAATTTCATTATCAACTTTATCAATACAATAAACAACCGGTTCTCCGTCAGCTGTTCTAACTCGCTCAACACGAGCAATTAATCTTAGATCTGCATAGTTAAAATTGTTAAAATCACTTTTTGTCGGCTCAACAATCTCCGCTGCAACAAATTGTGTACCAGGAACTTTACCAGCTTTTTTAATCATTTCTGAAACACTACCCAATTCTTCAATACCAGAAGAATAGATTGGCTTTGGATTAACAAATACGCCAACACCTAATCGTCTTGTCACAAGACGTTCTTCAACAAGCTGATCGACAATTGATCGCATCATTTCTTGTGAAACCTGATATATCTTAGCAAATTCATAAAGAGGCTGTATTTTTTCATTCGCTAAATAGACACCACGTTCGATGTCATGTCGAACTTGATTCAAAGCTTCCTTAAATTCACTATTATCATCTATCCCCATTGACAATCCCCCAGTAAGTATTCGTAAATCTGATTACTAAACAATATAACATTTAATCATTAATAAATAAACAACATTTACGACAAAGTTCTGATTCCTTCGATAAATTATCCAAATCTATTGTTCTGGATACTCTGTAATAAGTACTTTTCTCGGTTTAGAGCCTTCATAAGGGCCTACAATGCCACGGTCTTCCATCATGTCAATTAATCTTGCTGCTCGTGTATAACCAATTCGAAAACGACGTTGAAGCATTGATACACTCGCTCGTTGCATTTCAATAATCATTTCTACCGCTTCATCAAATAACTCATCATCAGGCTCTTCTTGTGTTTCAGGAATCTCATCAGGGATCATTTCCTCTTGATACTTTGCTTTTTGCTGGGTAATACAATGGTCAACAATTTTTTCAACCTCATGATCTGATAAAAATGCCCCCTGAATTCGAACAGGTTTTGACAAGCCGACAGGTAAAAACAACATATCTCCTCGTCCTAAAAGCTTGTCGGCCCCTCCCATATCAAGGATTGTGCGCGAATCGGTCTGTGAAGAGACACTAAATGCGATTCGTGAAGGAATATTCGCTTTAATCACACCAGTAATGACATCAACAGATGGTCGCTGTGTAGCAATGATTAAATGAATCCCAGCTGCACGTGCCATTTGGGCTAATCTCGTAATCGAATCTTCAACTTCTTTTGATGCAACCATCATTAAATCTGCTAATTCATCAATTAAAACAACAATATAAGGTAACAACGGTTGTTGATCCTCTGTAGTTGCTGTCTCATTGTACTCCTTGACAAAATTATTATAGCCCTCAATATTTCGATTACCTGTATCTGAAAATAAATCATAACGGCGTTCCATTTCAGCAACAACCTTTTGTAATGCTTGGGCTGCTTTTTTAGGATCTGTAACAACTGGTGCTAATAAATGGGGAATTCCATTATAAATATTGAGTTCAACTTTTTTGGGATCAATCATCATCATTTTTACTTCATGTGGTTTAGCACGCATTAAAATACTTGTAATAATCCCATTAATACAGACACTTTTTCCACTCCCTGTCGCACCTGCGATCAGCAAATGGGGCATTTTATTTAATTCAGCAATAATTGCATCTCCTGAAATATCACGACCTAAAACAAATGATAATTTAGAACCATCTTGATCCTTCAATGTTTCAAAAACTTCATACATTGTGACCATTGATATCTCTTGGTTCGGAACTTCAATCCCTACAGCAGATTTTCCAGGGATCGGTGCTTCAATCCGAATATCCTTGGCAGCTAAAGCTAAAGCAATATCATCATGCAAACTGACAATTTTGCTCACCTTCACCCCTGCCGCAGGATAAACTTCATACTTGGTCACTGCAGGACCAATGTGCACTTTAGCGACTTTTGCTTTGACACCAAAGCTCTCAAAGGTTGATTCAAGCTTACGCACTGTTTGTTGAATCCCTTTACGATCTTGTTGATGCTTCTTATTTTTCGGTTGATCCAACAATTGAATCGCAGGCAGTTCATAAGACTGATTTTCCAGTTCTGTCATCGCTGTTACTTCCAACGTTTCCATTTCTGGTTCTATCTCTTGATTGCTCGCTTCTGGTTGACTTGGTTCGATCTCATTATCTGCTTGCTCAGAATAGGCAACTTCAGTGAATGCGGCAATAACTGGCCCCTCTTCCTCTTCAGCTTCTTGGCTCTGATCCTGAATGGCTAATGTCGGTTTAATTTTAGCTTGCTCTTTCTTTGGTTCTTTCTTGCGTTTTTTACGCGATTTATGCCATGTTTTGAACTGTTTTATTCGTTTGCTAAAAATTTTATCAAGTGATAAATCGAGTAGAAATACTGTTCCATTTAGCAACATAAATACCGCTAAGAAGATTGCACCTGTTGTTGAGAATAAGACATATGTAAAGGCATAGAGCAATGCACCAATCATTCCACCACCTAGTAAGCTCGCTGATGAAGTACCTTTAATAAAATCGAGATAGTTTCTCCAAGTTGTTCGGATAATTGAGCTACCTTCAACCGATAAGTAATGATTGTATTGATCAATGTGGCTAATCAATAAAATTCCAATAAAAACAATGAATAAACCGAGTGTCCTGCGGGTAACGATTTTTGGCATTTTTCGTTTAATCATTAGATAGATTCCTATGACTAGTAGGGCAAGTGAAGCACCCATATACCAAAAACCAAATAAAAACCGTAAGCTATTTTCCAACCATGATGTAATCAGACCATCACTAATTGAACCTGCACCACTGCCGAATATAGCGATCAGGACAAATAAAATTCCATATAATTCGTATTTAAATGATTGACTCAGTTTTAATTTTTTCTTCTTTCTTTTCCTTGCCATATAAAATCTCCTTACCTGTCCCAAATAATGATCTAATTATAACATACAATAACTGTGTGTATGTGATTAAATAGCGTTTCGATATTTGTTAGTAAAGCGAAAAAGTACAATACCAAGTTGATATTGTACTTTCTTCAATTTCCTATTATGTGGCTTATTTGAGTAAGTCCCTGATCAATTGTTCTTCTACCTCATTGACATTGACAAGGGGTAACCGCACACTTCCGACATCCATACCTTTCATCCGTAGTGCTGCTTTTACTGGTGCTGGCGATGGTGCCATAAATAAGCCTCGCATGATTGGTAATAATTTGCGATGAATAACTGCTGCACCTTTTACATCACCAAGCTCAAATTTCGCAAGCATTTCTTTCAGTTCATTGCCCACAATATGTGAAGAAACAGAAACAACTCCTGTTCCACCAATCGCTTTAATTGGTAATGTTAGACTATCATCCCCACTATAAACAGAAAAGTGATCAGCTGTTTCCTCAATAATTTTCGATAATGCATCTAGATTTCCACTCGAATCTTTTAGTGAAACAATATTGTCAATTTTTGATAAAGAAATAATCGTATCAACTTGTAAATCAACCATCGTTCGACCGGGAATATTGTATAACATAATCGGTAAATTTGTTGCTTCAGCGATTGCAGCGTAATGTTGATAGAGCCCATCTTGATTCGGTTTGTTGTAATAAGGCGACACAAGTAATAACCCATCAACCCCGATCGCTTCTGCTTCTTTTGATAATTGAATGGATTCTGCCGTATTATTAGATCCTGTTCCAGCAATAACCGGATATTTTCCACCAGCAACTTTCACCGCGTATTTAAATAAATCAATTTTTTCTTGATAAGTTAATGTAGGTGATTCACCAGTTGTTCCAGCAACGATAATCGCATCTGAGCCATTGCTGATTAAATCATTCATTAACTCCGTTACCATCGGATAATTAATTTGATTATTCTCATCAAAGGGCGTTACCATTGCTGTTATAATTTGACCAAAATTCATCTACATTGCCCTCCTTTAGTTATTCATATATTATTCATTGAGGTCAAAAGCTTGATGAAGGACATTTATTGCTGTAACAAGGTCTGTTTCATTAATTAGTACCCAGATAGTTGTATGACTATCTGCAGATTGTAAAATTTCAATACCTGCACTAACTAAGCTTTGAACCATTTTTGCCGTAACTCCTGGTACACCAGTCATTCCAGCACCAACAATCGAGACTTTTGCACAATTATGAATTAACGTTGGCTGATACCCCAACTCAAGTAGTAATTGTTCTGCTTTTTCACTTAACAATTCAGGTACAGTGTACATCACACCAGAAGGAAAAATATTAATAAAATCAACCGAAATACTGGCTGCTGCCATTGCCTCAAAAATTTGTGCATGAAGCAAGCCCGACGGCTCATCAGCAACGATTTTTATTTGAGTAATATTAGCCATATGTGCGATCCCTGTAATTAAACGATCAGGAATTTCAATTCCTTTTTCATCATCTAATGGACCCGTAACAATTGTACCAATTTGATTTGATTTATTCGATCGAACTCGAATCGGAACTTTCGCTTGCATGGCAATTTCAACTGCTCGTGGGTGAACAACTTTAGCACCTTGATAAGCTAAATTACAAATATCAGTATAGCTAGCCACCTCAAGTGTCCGAGCATCTTTAACCATTCTAGGGTCAGCAGTCATAATTCCATTCACATCGGTAAAAATATCAATGAACTTTGCATTAAGTGCAACTCCCAAAGCGGCTGCTGATGTGTCACTACCACCACGCCCCAATGTTGTTGTTTCCTGATTAAGCGTTTGTCCTTGAAAACCTGCTACAACGACGACATCATTAACAAGTAACTCAGCCTTTAATCGGTCTGTTTCCATCGATTTGATCTTCGCCGATGTAAAATCTTCTGTTGTCACAAATCCAGCTTGGGCGCCTGTTAAAGCCGTTGCAGTAACAGCATGTTGTTTAAGCTCATTAGATAAAACGATCGCTGAAATAATTTCTCCACATGACATGAGTAAATCCTGTTCACGCTTTGATTGTTTACCATTTGGATAATTAATCAGCGCTAAAAGAGCGTCCGTTGCATATGGATCTGGTGCGCGTCCAATCGCTGAGACAACGACGACGACTTTATAACCTTCTCGTAATGATGCTTGAATGTGCTTAATTGCATACTCACGAGATCCCACATCTTTTAACGATGTCCCTCCAAATTTTTGTACTAAAATATCCATCATTTCACCCCAAGATTAGAGCCAATTATTTTTAACGAGTGATTCAGCGATTTGGACTGAATTCCAAGCAGCTCCTTTTAACAAGTTATCTGAAACAACCCATAAATGTATGCCTAATGGATTATCTAAATCTTTTCTCACACGACCAACAAATACGTCTGTTTGACCTGCCGCATCTAATGGTGTCGGATATTCTTGTGTCTCAATATTATCTTTTAACACGATTCCTGGTGCACTGTTTAAGACATCGTGAATATCTTTTACTGAAACATCTTTTTCAACCTCGAGATAGACACTTTCAGCATGTGAAGTGAAAAATGGTAGACGTACACACGTTGCTGCTACTGATAGATCATCACGATTCATAATTTTTTTCGTCTCATTGATCATTTTCATTTCCTCAAATGTGTAGCCATTCTCCTGAAAGAGATCAATTTGTGGTAATGCATTAAAAGCAATTGGATAATGGTTTGGCTCGCTTTTTACAGGGAGCAACTTAGCATCGACATCTTCTCCATTTAAAAAAGCTTGGGCTTGATCTTTTAATTCTTCAACTGCTTGGGCACCTGCTCCTGAAACTGCCTGATACGTAGAGACAATGACTCGTTTTAGTCCGAATTTTTCTTCAATCGGCTTTAAAGTTGCAACCATTTGAATCGTTGAACAGTTAGGATTAGCGATAATGCCTTGATGTTTTTTGATATCCGCTTCATTCACTTCTGGAACAACAAGTGGTACATTTTCATCCATTCGATAAGCGCTTGTATTATCAACGACGACTGCGCCACGTTTAATCGCTTCTGGTGCTAATTGTTTAGAAATCGAACCACCTGCTGAAAAGAGTGCTATATCAACCCCTTCAAAACTTTCAGGTTTAGCTTCTTCAACGACGATTATTTCATCCTTAAACTTAATCTTTGTTCCTGCTGAACGTGGTGACGACAGTAATTTTAATTGATCAATTGGAAAGTTTTTTGCTTCTAAAGTTTCTAATATTTTTTGTCCCACAGCCCCTGTTGCACCTAATAGTGCGACATTATATCTTTTTGTCTTTGACATAAAAAAACCCCTCTCCACAAGCATAATTAATATATTTATCTATTTTAACATATTCTAATAGTAAAGAGGGGTATGTTTAGTGGATTTTAATAAAAAACTGCTTAATAAGTTGTGATCATCGGTTGAAGTTGTTTTCCTGCTAACGCTTCTTCAACTGTTTCTGGTATCAGTTCCATTTTAGAAATCAACGAATTTGGTTTAGCTGTAGGATTGTCTTGACCAAATGGAACGAGGTAAATTCCTTTCGCGGCAATTAGCTTCATCAAGTTCACACCATTTAACCCCAATGCATCATTTGTCGAGATCGCTAAAACGATTGGTGATTGATTTCGCATCGTCGCTTTAGTTGCCATCAGACTAGGAGTATCTGTGATGGCATTGGCAAGTTTGCTTAATGAATTTCCTGTCAGTGGTGCAACGACCATACAGTCAACTGGGTTATTTGGTCCAAATGTTTCTGCTTCAACAATTGTCGTGACAGGCTTGTTTCCAGTTAATTGTTCAAGTTTCTTTAAATGATCCTCTGCTCGACCAAAACGTGTGTCTGTGTTTTGGACATTATATGAAACAACAGGCCGGACATTAGCACCCGCTGAAACCAATTGTTCGATGATTGGAAAAACGTCTGCATAGGTACAGTGTGAGGCAGTCAAGCTGAAGCCGATTGTCTTCCCTTTTAACATATTCAATTCCCTCCCTGCTTATTAGTGATGCTCGGCAATTAATTGATTAATGACATTCGCCAAAATTTCCCCTGCTGTTTTTGGAGCAACTTTTGCTGGTAAGCCTAGTGCATGAATCGCATTTAGTCCCCGCTTTTTAGCATAATCGAAATTTATTCCACCTGGTTTTGAGGCAAGATCAATAATTAATGCGTCTGCTGAAAAAGCGTTTAATTCCTCTTGGTCAACAATCAATGCAGGTACGGTATTAATCAATAAATTACACTTTTTAATATATGCAGGTAGTTCACTTAGGTGAAATCCATCAAATCCTAATGTCTTCGCTTTTGCAATATCCTTCGTTTTCCTAACACCTGTTGCAACTTTTGCACCAAGCTTTGCAAATTTATCAGCAACAGTTAAACCAACTCGCCCTAGCCCTAAAATCACAACATTTGAATCTTGTAAGGTCGTCTGCATTTGTTGAAGTGCTAATAAAATCGTTCCTTCTGCTGTTGGGACGGAATTATATATTGCGACATCATCACGCTCCATCATTGGGATAAACGTGTTTAACTTATCTGCTAAAGCTTGTTTTAAATAAGGCGTACTAATCCCAGAAAAAACAAGTGAAGTCGGTTTAAGCTTTTCAAAGAAGTTTTCTGGCAAATAAATTGCTTGGTTTGAAAAAGTTGATTTGACGTATCCTTCATTTTCAACTCCTGTAATTGGTAGAATAACGACATCTAAAATCTCAGGATTTAATTCATCTAAATCTGTGTATTGTACACCTAAAAATCCTTGGTCTAATTGATCATAGCCAATTAGTTTTATTGTGTAATTTGATTTACTAATCAGTTTTTTGATTAATTCTAAATAGCGAGCATCTCCCCCAATAATCGCTATTTGTTTTTTTAATATCATTCCATTCACCTCGACTGTTTAAATATAAGAAGCACAACGTTGTTTATAGTAAAATGTTTAGCTAACATTTGGTTAACAACTTCGCTTTATTTTATGCTTATCATCCAAGTCAGTGCAGGACATTCACACAAATAGGTTAAACACTAGTTAAAATAAAAAAGACTACCGTAATTTGATAGTCAGATTAAATATTATAATTACTGGTCTTCTGTTTTTCTTATGATGATGGTGTCTTTGCCGACCTTTTCGATTTGATCCCAATTGATTCTGACTTGAGTTTGATCACGTTTAAAACCGAACAAACCATAATTCGGGATAATAAAAGATTTTATTTGACCCGTTTTCGGATCAAGCTCAAGATCAGTCTGACCTAACAATCCTAAACGTTTACCATCTGTTAAATTAACAATTTCTTTCCCACTCAACTCTTGATAGCGCATCACAATCCCTCCTACCTTAACATATGAACAAAGAGACAAAAAAAGAAAGCCATTTCGGAAAATGACTTTCTTGACTAATAATTATTTTTTAGCTTCTGCTTGCTTTTTTTCTTCATCAAGTAGAACAGCTTTTCTTGATAAGTTGATTCGACCTTGGCGATCAATCTCTTTAACCTTAACCATAATCTTATCGCCTTCTTTAACTACATCTTCAACTTTGTTTGTCCGCTTCGTGTCTAATTCAGAAATATGAATTAAACCTTCTTTTCCTTTAAACAATTCTGCAAAGGCACCAAACTTCTCAACTCGCTTAACAGTAGCTAAGTACAACTCTCCTGCTTGAACCTCACGAACGATGTCTTCGATAATTTGCTTCGCTTTCTCGTTCATTTCTTGATCAGTTGAAGCGATGTAGACACTACCGTCTTGCTCGATATCAATCTTAACGCCTGTCTCATCGATAATCTTATTAATTTGTTTTCCACTTGGTCCAATTACATCACGGATCTTATCCGGATTAATTGTCATTGTAATGATTTTCGGTGCATATGGTGAAAGTTGCTGATTTGGTTCTGAAATAACACTTACCATATGGTCTAAAATATGGAGACGCCCAATACGTGCTTGTTGTAAAGCTTCTTCTAAAATTTCTCGAGCAAGTCCATCAATTTTAATATCCATTTGTAGTGCTGTAATTCCTTTTTCAGTTCCAGCAACTTTAAAGTCCATATCTCCTAAAAAGTCTTCCATTCCTTGAATATCACTTAAAACAGTATAATCATCACCTTGCTTAACCAAGCCCATTGCAATACCCGCAACAGGTGCTTTAATTGGAACTCCAGCATCCATAAGCGCAAGAGTTGAAGCACAAATACTTGCTTGTGATGATGATCCATTTGACTCCAATACTTCTGAAACTAAACGAATCGTATATGGGAAATCATTTTCATTAGGAATCACTTTTTCAAGTGCGCGCTCACCTAAAGCACCGTGACCGATTTCACGACGACCTGGCCCGCGAATTGGACCTGTTTCACCTACACTAAAGTGTGGGAAATTATAGTGGTGCATAAACCGTTTTTCTTCTTCTAAGTCTAGACCATCTAAAATTTGAACATCGCCTAGAGCACCTAGAGTACAAATCGATAATGCTTGAGTTTGTCCACGTGTGAATAAACCTGAGCCATGTGTTCTCGGTAACAAATCAACGCGTGATGCTAGCGGACGGATTTCGTCTGGCGTTCGGCCATCTGGACGAGTCTTCTCAACTGAAATTAAGCGACGTACTTCATCTTTAACCATTTGATCTAAAATATCTTTGACTTTTTTGATCGTATCTTCATCAGCTTCGTTTGCTTCATAAGTTGCAACAATATCTTTTTTAACTGCATCAATCGATTCTTCTCTTTGCAATTTTTCATGCGTTTGAATCGCAGCAACTAAACGATCTTTAGCCGTCTCATTTAACTCTGCTGATAATTCTTCATCTAAGTTAAATAATGAGACTTCCATTTTTTCTTTTCCTACAGCTTGAACAATTTCCTCTTGAAAAGCAACTAAGCGCTTAATTTCTTCGTGAGCAAACAAAATTGCTTCAAGCATGATGTCCTCTGGGATTTCGTTAGCAGATGCTTCAACCATGTTGATCGCATCTTTTGTTCCTGCTACCGTTAGATCTAGATCACTTTTTTCACGATCTTCGATTGTTGGATTAATGACAAAATCACCATCAATTCGACCAATATTAACACCTGCAATTGGTCCATCAAATGGAATATCTGAAATTGATAGCGCGATTGATGAGCCGATCATTGCTGCAATTTCTGATGAAGCATTTTGATCAACACTCATAACCATACTAATCACTTGAACATCATTTCTAAATCCTTCTGGGAATAACGGACGAATTGGACGATCAATTAATCGTGATGTAAGAACCGCTTTTTCACTTGGACGACCTTCACGTTTAATAAATCCACCAGGGATTTTCCCAACTGCGTAAAGTCGCTCTTCATAGTTAACTGTCAGTGGGAAAAAAGGTAAATCCTTCGGTTCTTTAGAGCCAGTAGCTGTTGCTAAAACGGATGTATCTCCATAATGAACGATACATGCACCATTTGCTTGTTTAGCTAGCTCGCCAACTTCAACACTAAATGGCGTCCCTGCAATTTCAGTTTTAAAAATTTGTTTGTTTGACATATTATTCAATTACCCCTCTCTTCTACCTAGTCAATTGATGAGTTTGTTTAATTTTGCAATTAATTTACGTCGAAAGAAAGAGATTTATGCAAGTGACTCATGTTATAAAACTGTAATACCTTTGCACTAATGATTGATTCGTGCTCCATCCTGATCAAAATATAGTAGCAATTACTATACTTTGATCAGAATCGAGCGAAAGGTAGTAACAGCTTGTCATCTCTCTCAATCTTAAATTATACATACAGAAAAAGCGGGAATACTCCCGCTTTGACATTTGTTATCGACGTAAACCAAGTTTTTCGATCATTTGACGATAGCTTGCAATATCTTTTTTACGTAAATAGTTTAACAAGTTACGGCGTTTCCCAACCATTTTTAACAAACCACGACGTGAGTGGTGATCTTTTTTATGAGTACGTAAGTGCTCATTTAAGTTGTTAATTTCCTCAGTTAGGATAGCGATTTGTACTTCAGATGAACCTGTGTCATTCTCATGTACTTTGAACTCGTTAATTAGTTCATTTTTTCGTTCTTGTGAAATTGCCATCCATTTCACCTCCTATAATCATTTAAATCACACCAATCCCCTAGCAGTCGTTGGAGACTCGACTTGCCAAGCAGATGGCTTCCGATACTTAGATTAACGCTTTTTGAATAAAAAAGCAAGTATTCTTGTCAAATTCGCTAAAATAACTGGCGAATTTCTTGTTCATCAACTTCTAATTGGTCAATTAATTGATCAACATGATCAAACTTATATTCAGGTCTAATATATTTTTGCCAGCAAACCGTAATTGATTTATCATAGAGCATTTGATTGAAGTCAAAAATATGAACCTCACATTTTATTTCATTTTCTACATTTTCAAATGTCGGATTATAGCCTAAACTTGCCATCCCATGAAATGTTTGCTCATCAATTAAAACAGTTACGTAATAGACGCCGGTCTTCGGCATAATTTGTTCTGGATCAACCGCTATATTTGCAGTTGGATAGCCGATCTCTCGGCCTCTTTTGTAACCATGAATGACTGTTCCTTCTGTCATCAATGGTCGTGTTAATAGGGCTTTAACTTCTTCAACTTTACCATCAGCTAGTAATGCGCGAATTCTTGTCGAGCTAACTTTCTCACTGCCCTCATTCAGTTTTTCAACAACATGAATCCCAAATCGTTCTTTTGAATGATTGATCAATGTATTCACGTTACCTGCACCACGGTAACCATAAGTAAAATCAAATCCGCATACGAGTTTTGAAATATTTAGCTCAACAATATAGTGGTCAATAAATACTTGTGGATCTAGTTGAGCAACTGTAGGATTAAAATGAATTACATATAAAAGATCAACACCAAAATCAGTAAGAATTTGTTGTTTTTGATGAAATGTATTTAAATAAGTAAAATAAGTTGGCCCACCTTTGATCACAACTGATGGGTGTGGTGTAAAGGTCATGACTGCCAGTTTTTTGTTTAATCGATTTGCTAGATCTTTTGCTGTTTGGAGTACATATTGATGGCCTTTATGGATGCCATCAAAGAAGCCAATTGCACAAACTGCATGTTCATCTTCGCTTGGTCGATAATCAAAAGGATATTCCAAATCGATAGTCTTCATTATTTTTCTCCTTGATAAACATTGTCAAAAAAACTCATACTTGAAACAATTTCATGATTATTGTTATAAATATTCAGTAGCATTGCATAAACTTTTCTTTCCTAAGTCAAGTCTTATCATTGTGGTTTGAGATAACGGATATTGATCGATCAATACAACCGCTACGGGAAAAGCAAGAGCTTGAGATCCACTTTGACAAGCGGTCTATGCTTGGCAAAGTTAGCTCAAGCCTTGGGACTGGGACTGCGGTTACTCGTCCCACCGAAGACATTTGCGATTACTCGTCCCACCATAAACACCTGCCCGTAGGATAAGGAAAGCTTCCCCGAATAAGCATCGCACGAAGAAAATTGATCTTTATTTTCGAGGAAAGCGAAACATCTCTCAGCTGCGAATGTGATCCTCTCACTTAGAGCTAATCATATCACTTGATTTTATCTAATTTTTTTATGCAACACTACTGATAAATATTAGTGTTTTCATTAGCACTTTAGTATTATGAAATGCATGCATTTATCATAACATTTTATCTTTCTTTCGAAAACCAATTTAAACTATAAGTTAAGCAATTAGTCTAAATTAAAGACGCGTAGTGGTTTTATCTCTGTTGGTTTATCTGGATGTACTTGATAAATTGCTAACGTTTTTTGATTAAATTCAATTCGATTGGGCTGATCATCTACCCAATCGCTTGGTTTCGGAAGTTTTTGTCCATAGGAAACTTTTTGAGCTATCTCACTGTCAACGCGATGACCTGGTAAATGTGTTATACCCGCTTCTAATGGCAGTAATGCAGACATAAGTTGGCCGGCTGCTTTTAATTTTTCTAAATCTTCAAATTCGATTGAATTATTTTCGTTGAAATCAGCTGTCCCCGTACGAACTAACTTCGACATATGAGCTGGATAACCTAACGCTTTACCAATATCAACAGCTAGTGTACGAATATATGTCCCTTTTGAAACCGTCGTTTCAATTTCAAATTTAATTGTATCTTCAGCAGCAATTAATGACTCTGGTGCCAGTTCAATCGCATGAATAATCACTTGACGAATCGGGCGCTCTACAGTTTGATTGTCTCGCGCATATTGATAGAGCTTTTTCCCTTTTACCTTCACTGCAGAATATAACGGCGTAACTTGCTCAATTTTGCCAAGAAATTTTTCTAAAACAGCTGTGATTGCATCGATAGATATCGGTTCATCTATTGGTTGCTCTTCGATGATTTGTCCAGTCTGATCTTCAGTATCAGTTGCTTTACCAAGGGTAATTTCAGCTCGATAAGTCTTTTTTGTATCTGTTAAGTAAGGCACAATTTTAGTTGCTTCACCAATACAAATTGGTAATACTCCTGACACTTCAGGGTCAAGAGTGCCTGTATGACCAACCTTTTTCGTTTCAAATAGACGGCGTAATTTAATTACACAGTCATGTGACGTCATTCCAACTGGTTTCCACAATGGAATAATCCCGTTCATCAGTCTACCCCCTAAGTCAATCGTAAATGATGAAAAAATATCATTCAAAAACCCTTGTATCATAAGAAACAAGGGTTTTTGATCATACTTTATTCTTCTGATTGATTTAATTCATAAATTAGCCGTTCAATTCGATTACCTGTCTCAATCGCTCGGTCAATCTCAAAGATAATTTCAGGTGTTTTACGTAAACGAATATGTTTACCTACTTCTGAACGGATAAAGCCTTTTGCTTTCTCTAATCCCGCTAACGTCTCTTCTTCAGCTTTAGTATCACCTAAAACAGTTAAGAATACTTTTGCTTGTTGTAAGTCACCAGTCACTTCTACATCAGTAATCGTGACAAAACCAACTCGGGGATCTTTGAGTTTTTGAGAAATTATTTCACCAATTACTTTTTTAATTTCTTCAGCTACTCGATTCGCTCGAATTTGACTCATTAGCTATCACCTCAAATTTTGTCAGATATGATCCATTGATTAATCATACCATTGTCGTTCAATCATTCGATATTCTAGTTCAGTAAAGTGATCTATTTTTGTCAGACAAGCATCGATCACTTGTTCAGCTCGCTTTCGATCAGGAGCAATTGTCGCTATTCCTAATAAGGAGCGCTGCCAAAGGTCTTGATAATCAAGCTCACTGATCGTAATGTTATAGCTATTTTGTAAGCGATGGATCACCTTTTTTATCACTGCACGTTTATCTTTTAATGATTGCGCTTCGTAGATGTAACATTCTATTTCAACATAGAAAATCATGTACGAGCGATCTCCTCCATAATAAAGCACTCGAAAATATCGCCGACTTTGATGTCATGGAAGTTCTGTAAGGTAATTCCACATTCATAATTTTGCGCAACTTCTCTTACGTCGTCTTTAAAACGTTTGAGTGAGTCAATCTCACCTTCGAAAATAACGACGCCATCACGAATCACACGAACACCAGCATCACGAGTAATTTTACCATCTGTAACATAACTACCCGCAATTGTACCAATCCGAGTCACTTTAAATGTCTCACGAACTTCAGCTTGACCAATCACTTTTTCTTGATACTCAGGATCAAGCATTCCCTTCATCGCTGCTTCGATTTCTTCAATTGCTTTATAAATGACACGATGGAGGCGAATATCTACATTTTCTGCTGTTGCTGTATTTTTAGCGTTATTGTCTGGACGAACGTTAAAACCAATGACAACAGCGTTTGAAGCACTGGCAAGAATAACGTCTGATTCTGTTATCCCACCTACTCCAGTATGAATAATGTTTACTTTAACACCTTCTACTTCAATTTTTTGTAGTGAAGATGCTAATGCCTCTGCAGATCCTTGTACGTCTGCTTTAAGGATAATGTTAATATCCTTGATCTCACCTTGCTTAATTTGTTCAAATAGATCTTCTAAACTAACTTTCGTTTGTCCACCACGACGTTCTACAATTTGTCTTTGTGCACGAAGTTCACCAATTTGACGTGCTGATTTTTCATCTTCAAAAACAACAAATTGGTCTCCAGCTTGAGGGACGTCACTTAATCCGGTAATTTCAACCGGTGTAGATGGACCAACTTTTTTCACTCGTCTTCCAAGGTCATTAACCATTGCCCGAACACGACCATACGTATTTCCAACAACAATTGGATCACCCACTCTTAATGTACCACCTTGAACGAGTAATGATGCAACTGATCCACGGCCTTTATCTAACTCCGCTTCAATAACGGTACCGTATGCACGTTTATTAGGATTTGCCTTCAATTCCTCAACTTCAGCAACGAGTAAAACCATTTCTAATAAATCATCAATACCTTCGTTTTTAAGAGCTGAAATTGGTACAAAAATCGTATCTCCACCCCAGTCTTCAGCGACAAGTTGATACTCAGTTAATTCCTGCATCACTCGATCGGGATTTGCTGTCTCTTTATCAATTTTGTTTACTGCAACGATAATTGGTACTTCTGCTGCTTTAGCATGGTTGATCGCTTCAACTGTTTGTGGCATGACACCATCATCTGCTGCAACAACTAAAATTGCGATATCTGTTATTTGGGCACCACGTGATCGCATGCTTGTAAAAGCAGCGTGACCCGGGGTGTCAAGGAATGTAATTTTCTTATCATTCGCTCGAATCTGATAGGCACCAATGTGTTGAGTAATCCCACCAGCCTCACCAGCTGTTACTTTTGTTTGACGAATTGAGTCAAGTAACGTTGTCTTACCATGGTCAACGTGTCCCATAATCGTCACGACTGCTGGACGTTCAACTAATTGCTCTTCACTATCTTCTTCAATAAATTGATTTAAATTCGCTTCATCAACTTCGATTACTTTTTTAACTTCAACGTTATACTCTGCAGCGATTAATTCAATAGAATCATCATCAAGTGCTTGGTTTTTGGCAGCCATTACACCAAGTAACATAAGATTTTTAATAATATCGTTTGTTTTCTTGCCTAGCTTTTCAGCTAATTCATCAACCGTTAATGTGCCTGAATACTGAAGAACATTTGCTTCTTCTTTCACTTCATTCTTGTTCTTTGACTGTTCACCTTTTGGTTTTGAAGCTGATTTACGTTGCTCTGTCTGCTTCGACTTTGCTTGTTTCTTTGGCTGTTCAGCTGCTTTCTTCTGCTGATTAGCCCGTTTAGTTGGTGCTTCTTTAGTCGTTTCTGTTTTTTGATACGTCTGATTCAATTGATCGACTTCTTTCTGTGAAATTGTTGACATGTGGTTTGAAACTTCAATCCCCATCTCTTTTAATTTGTTAATAATTTCTTTACTTGATACGTTCTGCGTTTTGGCATATTCATATATTCTTACTTTTGCCATACAGTCACCCCCGAATTATATTAGTCGAGCAATGAGCTTAATTTGTTTGCGAACCCTTCGTCCGTAATAGCAACAGCAACTCTTCCTGACTTACCGATAGCATGAGACAACTGATCTCGATTCATTACTGTTCGATAAGGCACGTGATAAGACTGACATTTATCGGTCATCTTTTTATGTGTTTGATAGCCAATATCATTAGCTAGTAAAAGGAGTTTCGCACGCCCTTGTTTAATATCTTTAATAATTTGGTCTTCTCCGACCGATATTCTTTGAGCTCGAGTTGCCAAGCCAACCATATTTAAAATCTTTTGCTCATTACTCAAGGCTCTCACCATTAACAACTTTCTTTAAATCTTGATAAACTTGTTCAATTCCTTCAACATGAAAGTGGCGTTCAATCGCTTTGCTTTTCTCAGCCTGTTCGATAATTGCTAAATCAACCGACACATAAGCACCACGACCATTTTTCTTCCCTGTTGGATCAACGAAAACATCGCCATCTTTAGTTCTAACAATCCGAATCAATGATTGCTTCGGCTTCATCTCATTAGTAATAATGCATTTTCTAAGTGGGACTTTTCTAGTTTTCTTCGCCATGATCATCTAGCTCCTTAGTCAAATAAATCATCACTTTCGATAAATAGGTCTGGACTATCTTCTTTAATTAAATCATGATCATTTAATAGACCTGTTTCTTTTGCTTCAGTTTCATTTTTGATATCAATTTTCCAGCCTGTTAATTTAGCTGCCAGTCTAGCATTTTGACCGCGTTTACCAATTGCGAGTGATAGTTGATTATCTGGGACGACAACGGTTGTTGCTTTTTCTTCCTCATTCACAATGACATGACTAACTTTTGATGGGCTTAGTGCATTTGAAACGTAAACAACTGGATCATCTGAGTATTCAACAATATCAATTTTCTCGCCTTTAAGCTCATCAACAACCATTTGCACTCGTTGTCCTTTTGGTCCAACACATGAACCAACCGGATCAATTTCAGGGTTTTCAGCAAAAACTGAGATTTTTGATCGGTCACCAGCTTCTCTCGCAACTGAGCGAATTTCTACGATTCCATCATAAATTTCTGGAACTTCAGTTTCAAATAATCTTCTCAACAGACCTGGTTCGGTTCTTGAAACGAAAACTTGTGGGCCTTTATTCGTATTTTCAACTTTTGAAACAAAAACTTTAATTCGATCGTGTACTTCATACGTTTCATTCGGCATTTGATCATTTTTAGCTAATTTAGCTTCGATTCTGCCTAAGTTAACGTAAACAAACCGAGGATCTACTCGCTGAATAATCCCATTCATAATATCTTCTTCTCGATCGATATACTCGTTATAAATTACACCACGTTCTGCTTCTCTGACACGCTGTGTAACAACTTGCTTGGCAGCTTGGGCTGCAATTCGACCGAAATCTTTTGGTGTGACTTCAACTTCAATCACATCACCAAGTTGATAGTTAGGACTAATTTCTAATGCCTCATCTAAGGTAAGTTGTTGATTTTGGTCTTCAAGTTCCTCAACAACTTCTTTTCTTGAATAAACTTTCATACTGCCTGTTTCTTCGTTCAAATCGACTCTTACATTTGATGCAGACTTAAAATTTTTCTTATATGCAGAAATTAAAGCAGCTTCTAATGCCTCGATTAAAACATCTTTATCAATACCTTTTTCTTCACTCAGAAGATGAATAGCATTAAAAAGATCTTTACTCACTTCTTCTCCTCCTCCTAATTAAACGACACTGCCAGTCGTGCTTTAGCAATTTTTTCATATGGAATCTCTATTTGTTTTTTTCGACCGCGATCATTAAATTCAATCACAACCAAATCTGATTCATCAAAAGAAAGCAGCTTACCTTGATAACTTTTTTCATTATTAATGTGCTGGTAAAGTGAAACGTGAATCTGACGATCAATTTGATTACGTAAATCTTCACGTGTTTTTAATGGTCTTTCAGCACCAGGTGAAGAGACTTCAAGATAATAGGCAGATTTAATTGGATCGTATTCATCTAATTTCTCACTTAAACGCTCGGATAGTTGACCACATTCTTCAATGTCAACCCCTCCAGGTTTGTCAATGAATACTCTTAAAAACCAATCCTTACCTTCTTTAACATATTCAATATCAACTAATTCTAAGTTCATTTCTAATAATAATGGTGCTACAATTTCTGTTGTTTGTTCCTTAACATTTTTACTCATAAGAGAACCTCCTTTTTCTCTAATCGATACAGTTTCTGATTACTTAGTTTGCAATTTTTTAGTTTTTTTAAACGATATTCTAATAAATGTGACTCAACGTCAGTATCAAACATTTTGATCGGGTCAATTCTTATTGATCATCTAAGCGGCTTGTTGTTGCATTAGCAATGATAAATCCCTTGTCAGTGTTGACAAGGGATTCAAGCAGTTACCTCATAATAATTAGCTAAGAGCAGGCATGACCAACCCTTAAATTCCGTACCGTTCAAAACTAAGTGAATTATACCACGGTTTGCAAATATAATCAAGTTGTTTAACGACTATCCTAAAATAATGACAGTTGATTTTTCTCTTCCATTCCAGCCAAGCTTCCATGATTGTCAAGATAGTCTAAAACTGTTCTCGAAATTCGGCTTCTTTCTCTTAAATCTTCTTTTGATAAAAATTCGCCTTCTTCTCTTGCTTTAACGATATTTAGCGCGGCATTTGTACCTAATCCATCAATCGCATTGAATGGCGGGATGAGTTGATCGCCTTCAACTAAGAATTCAGTTGCACTTGATTCGTAGAGATCGACTTTACCGAATGAAAAACCTCGTTCGTTCATCTCTAAAGCGATTTCTAAAACCACGACTAGACTCTTTTCTTTCGGTGCTGCATCATTTCCTTTTGCATGGATTTCCTCAATCCGTTTCCGAATCGCAGTTGATCCTTTAATCATCGTATCCAGTTCAAAGTCGCTTGCCCGAACAGTAAAGTAAGCAGCGTAGAATAAAATCGGATGATGGACTTTGAAGTAAGCGATTCTTAATGCCATTAAAACATATGCAGAGGCATGCGCTTTCGGGAACATATATTTAATTTTTCGACAAGAATCAATATACCAGTCAGGGACGTCATGCTTTTTCATTTCAATGACCCACTCATCTTGCAAGCCTTTCCCTTTACGGACAGATTCCATGATAACAAATGCTAATGAAGCCTCTAAGCCTTTGTGCATTAAATAAACCATAATATCATCACGACAACCGATAACATCAGATAATTCACAGATTCCTTGATTAATTAGCTCCTGAGCATTACCTAACCAAACGTCGGTTCCGTGTGATAATCCAGAGATAATGACAAGTTCACCGAATGAAGATGGATTCGTATCTTCAAGCATTTGTCGAACAAATCGAGTACCAAATTCAGGGACACCTAATGTTCCTGTTTTACATAAAATTTGTTCAGCTGTGACACCTAACACTTCAGGTGAAGAGAAAATCTGCATGACCTTCTCGTCATCAACAGGAATTTTCTTAGGGTCAATGCCACTTAAATCTTCCAACATTCGAATCATCGTTGGATCATCATGACCAAGAATATCAAGTTTTAATAAGTTTTCATCGATTGAATGGAAATCAAAATGGGTCGTTAACCATTCAGAATTCTTATCATCTGCCGGATATTGAATTGGTGTGAAATCATAAATATCCATATTCTCTGGAACAACGATGATCCCACCCGGGTGTTGACCTGTTGTTCGTTTCACACCTGTACAACCTTGAACGAGACGATCAACTTCAGTATTTTTAATGTGTAGGTTATGATCATTCGCATATCCTTTAACATATCCATAAGCAGTTTTCTCAGCAATTGTACCAATCGTTCCTGCACGGAAGACTTTATCTTCACCGAATAATTCTTTTGTATAATTGTGTGCCGTCGGTTGATAGATTCCAGAAAAGTTTAAATCAATATCAGGAACTTTATCTCCCTTGAAACCTAAAAACGTTTCAAACGGAATGTCTTGACCATCTTTCATATATGGTGTCCCACATTTTGGACAATCTTTATCGTCTAGGTCATAACCACTTGCATATTGACCTCCGGCGAAGAACTCGTGGTGACAGCAACTTGGACAGCGATAGTGTGCAGGTAATGGGTTCACTTCAGTAATTTCTGTTAGCGTTGCAATTAATGATGAACCGACCGAACCCCTAGAACCGACTAAATAGCCATCATCTAGTGACTTTTTAACAAGTTTATGTGAAATTAAATAAATAACAGCAAATCCATGACCAATGATACTTTTTAGTTCTTTTTCCATTCGTTCAACAACAATTTCCGGTAATTCTTCACCATACATTGCGTGAGCTGAAGCATAACTCATTTCTCGAATTTCTTGATCAGCACCTTCAATATTTGGTGTATAAAGGTCTTTTTTAACTGGACTAATTTGTTCGATTTGATTAGCAAGCATTTGCGTATTTGTCACAACAATTTCTTTCGCCTGCTGATCATCGAGGAAATTAAAACATTCAAGCATTTCATCTGTTGTTCGGAAAGGAACATCCGGTAAAGTTTGACGGCTTAACGGATTACCTTTTTGCGATTTAATTAATATTTGACGATAAAACTTGTCCTCTGAATCCAAGTAATGGACATTACCTGTTGCAACACATGGCTTGTTCAATCGATCAGCTAACTCTACGATATTTCTAATAATATCATAGATTTGAGCTTCATTTTGAACGAGCTCCTGATCAATTAGTGGATAGTAATTCGCTGGTGGTTGAACCTCAATATAGTCATAAAATTCAGCGACCTTATCCGCTTCATCGGCTGATTTTTGCATCATTGTTGTGAAAACTTCACCCTGCTGACATGCTGAACCAATCAAAATTCCTTCCCGATGTGCCGTAATTTTTGACCTTGGGAGACGTGGCACTCGATAGAAATAATCAATATGAGCCATTGAAATAAGTTGATAAAGATTTTTTAAACCAACTTCATTTTTAGCAAGTAACGTCGCGTGGTAAGGTCTAGCACGTTGATAAGCGTTACCTTCACCCATATGCAAATTAAATTGATTGTGGTTCGTTATTTCTTTTTCTGCTGATTCTTTAATCAGCGTCCAAAGTAAATATGCAGTTGCTTCCGTATCATAAATTGCTCGGTGATGTTGCGTCAATTCAATCCCGTAATGCTTACAAAGAACATTTAGGCGATGACTTTTCAATTGTGGTAAGATAAACCGCCCCAATTCTAACGTATCGATCACTGGATTTTTTACTTTTTCAAGATCGATCCGCTCGAAGCCTTGGTTAATAAATCCAATATCAAAGCTTGCATTATGAGCAACAAGAATTTCATCACCAATCCAATCATGGAACTCTTGTAAAACTTGATCTGCATCTGGGGCATCCTTTAACATCTCATCAGTAATACCTGTTAGATCAATAATTGTTTGTGATAATGGTTTATGAGGATTAGCAAAACGCTCAAACTTCTCAATAATTTCACCATTTTTCATTTTGACTGCTGCAAGTTCAATAATGGTGTCATAAACAGCAGATAATCCCGTTGTCTCAACATCAAAGACAACATATGTCGCATCTTTTAATTCACGATCAACTTCGTTATAAGCAATCGGCACACCATCATCAACTAAATTAACCTCTACCCCATAGATAACTTTTATGCCATGCTTTAATCCCGCCATATGAGCCTCAGGAAAGGATTGGGCGACAGCGTGGTCTGTAATTGCAATCGCAGGATGACCCCACTCTGCAGCTCGTTTTACTAGATCACCAGCTGAAACAACTGCATCCATTTGACTCATCATCGTATGGCTATGTAACTCAACTCTTTTATCTGCTTCTTGTGCAAGATCTTTTTTCGCCTCGTGTTTCACTTGGTTCAAATCCGTTAACATCATTGTTAATTCATTAGAGAATGTATCTGTTTGGATATTACCTCGAACTTTGACCCAGATCCCTTTTTTAATTTGGGTAAATTTCTCTTTATCTTGATCGTTTCTTGAAAACATTTTAATCGTAAACGAATCGGTGTAATCCGTCATTTTAATCATTAACAACTCACGACCTGAACGTAATTCCCTGATCTCCACATTGAAGATATAACCTTGTAAAATAACACGTCTCTCTTCTTCAAAAATATCTCTCATTGGAACAGCAGGTTCTTTAATTGGATAGCCAATCATAATTGGTTCATTTCGATCAGATTCATTTTTTCGTTGTGCTTGTTTTGTTTCCATTGCTTTTTTGACAAGAAGCTTATCTTCAAGTGCTTTTTGTTCATTAAATTTTTCAATTTGTGCTGTTGCTTGTTCCGTTTCAACATAAATATTGAGCGGCCAAGTGGGTAAACCGTACTGTTGACAATATTGCTTGAACAATGGTGTCAAGCGATTTTTTATCACAGTTGCCTCAGCTTCATTCCTAGCTTGAATCAATAGTTGACCATCTTTCGTTTCAGGTTGACATTCTTTAATGTGATCGGCATAAGCAGGTGATAAGTCTTGCTCTTGATCAATGAAATCAGACCAATAATCACACATTTGTGTTGAGTCGACAGTTTGGTCATTATAGTTAAGCTGAAATGTGATCTTAGCAATTGTTGAAAACGTTTCTTGAAGTTTGATCCGAAAGAGTCGGAATAATTCGACTGGTAAAACTTGATTAAACTTAAAATGAAATCTCCAGCGTTTCTCTTGTTTAAATACTTCTAATTTTTGCAGTTGAGCTTGCTCAAAGTAATGCTGTTGATCCGTTTGATCAAGCTTGATTTGCTCAAGCAAAACAGTCATTTTTTCATGACTCGATAACCCCATTAAACTCCCCCCTAAACCATATTTTTTTGATCGATATTGTAATCAATTGAGTGGGAGGGAACACCCGTGATCTTCACTCTGGATGGACGCTTTCCGCGGGCACGGCCTCAGCTAACTTTTGTAGCAAAAACCGCTACAAAAGTGGATCTTCGGACTCGTGCTATTCCCGCTGGAGTCGTCATCCGACGTTCCGATCACTTGTTTCCCATGCTTCAATTTATATTGCTCTTTGATTCTAATACTTTTTTATTCCAAATCTTTTGTTTTATGAAGTAACTACATAAATCGATTTTCTATATTTATAAACCCTTGTCTTCAGTTGGACAAGGGTTTTTGTTTAGTTTAGTACTTCATTTAAATAATCGACAAGTTCACCTTGATGACACTCATCTTGTTCATTCGTTTGCCGAACTTTGAACTCAACAATGCCTTCGCTCGCCTTTTTACCGACCGTTATCCGATACGGAATTCCAATTAAGTCACTGTCAGCAAACTTTACCCCTGCTCGCTCATTGCGATCATCAAATAACACATCAAAGCCTGCATCAGTTAATTGCTGATAAATTTCCTCTGCTAACTCTCTTTGCTCAGGTTTATTATTAAGAACCAATAAATGGACTTGATATGGCGCAAGATGTACTGGCCAAGTAATCCCCCGATCATCATGATATTGCTCAACAATTGCTGCTAAGGTACGGGAAACCCCAATTCCATAACAACCCATCGTCAACGTTTCGGCTTTACCTTGTTGATTCAAATAATTTGCAGCTAATTTTTCGGCATAAAATCTACCCAGCTTAAATACTTGCCCAATTTCAATCCCCTTAGCAAACTTAATCACACCTTTGCCATCTGGGGATGGATCACCCTCACTAACAAAACGTAAGTCCGCATATTCAGTGTCATGTAAATCACGGGTTGGATTCACATTGATATAGTGAACACCTTCTTCGTTTGCACCACATGTTGCATTTGCCATCGATTTAACAGCATAATCACAAATGACTTTAATATCTTCTGCTACACCAATTGGTCCAATCGATCCAAACCCAACATTCATTAATTCAAATGTTTTATCTTCATCAACTAATTCAACATCATTCGCGTGCAAATGATGTTTTAATTTAATTTCATTAACTTCATGATCCCCTCGTGTTACAACGAGAACATATTGATCATCCGCTTTAAATAGCAATGATTTCATCCCTTGATCTAGATCATGCTCTAAGAAATCAGCAACTTCTTGCATTGTTTTTTGATTTGGTGTATCAACCTTTGCTAATTCTTTTTGCTCCTCAGTTGAGAATTGATACGTATCAAGTACCTCTGCCATTTCAATATTAGCTGCATAATCCGACTCACTTGAATAAGCAATCGTATCTTCACCGATCTCAGCCAAAGCCATAAACTCATGAGTGTCTTTACCGCCCATCGCTCCTGCGTCAGCAATAACAGAGCGGAAATTCAATCCAAGTCGGTTAAAAATCCGTGTGTACGCTTGATACATTTGCTGATAGCGCTCATCTAGACTCTCATCAGTAGCATGAAATGAGTAGGCATCTTTCATAATAAATTCTCGACCTCTTAATAATCCAAATCGAGGACGACGTTCATCACGATACTTTGTTTGAATTTGATAAATTGTTAATGGAAGTTGCTTGTAACTTTTTACTTCATCACGAATCAAGCTCGTAGCAATTTCTTCATGTGTTGGTCCAAGTACAAAATCACGATTATGACGATCTTTTAAGCGAATTAATTCATCGCCCATCGCATCCCAACGTTCTGTTTCTTTCCATAAATCAGCCGATTGCAATGCCGGCATCAGCATTTCGTTCGCTCCAATTGCATCCATTTCCTCACGAATAATCGCTTCGATTTTATCTAATACTTTTTTTCCTAGCGGTAAGAAGCTGTACACTCCGGAAAAGTTTTGTCTAATATATCCAGCTCTAAGAAGCCACTTGTGGCTAGTTGCATCTGCATCAGCTGGAGTTTCTTTTAATGTCGGTATTAATGTTTTACTCTGTCTCATCTTTCATCCACCTTTTATCTCATTTCAAATTACATAAATAAACGTTGAATATCATTCCAAGTTACAATGATCATTAATAACATTAATAATGCAAAACCAATAAAATGAACGAGCCCTTCCTTTTCGGCTGAAATTGGTTTTCCTCGAACCGCCTCAATCCCGATAAATAATAAACGACCTCCATCAAGTGCCGGTAATGGTAATAAATTAATCACACCTAAATTCACACTTAATGCCGCTGTCCAGTGAATAAACGTCCAAAAGCCACTCTGAACCATCTGATCCGTAGCACCGTAAATTGCGACAGGTCCACCTAACATATCTAGCGAGAATTGACCACTTACTAGCATTGCGACGTTAACAATGATTAACTTCGACCATTCATAGGTCTCTTTAAGGCTATATGGAATCGCTTTTAATGGTGATTTGTCAATGGATTGCATGACACCAATTTGACCATATACGGTATCTTGATTTTCTATCGCTTGTGGTGTAACAGCTATTTCAAGTTCTTGACCAGCACGCTCAACTTGCATAAAGAGTTCTTGGTCTGGATTATCCCTGACTGACGTCTGAAATTCAATCCATTTAGAAATAGGTTCACCATTAATCGCAAGAATTTCATCACCCGCTTCGAAACCTGCAGCTTCAGCAGGTCCGTCTGGCATAATTTCACCTAAACGCGCTTCTTCTGAGGGAATCCCTTGTAATGATCCCATCACAAAAAACAGTAACGCAGTTAAAACAAAGTTCATCAGTGGTCCGGCAAAAAGCTGCATTGCTCTTTGACGCTTCGTTTTCGATGCAAACTGACGATTATATGGAGCAATTTGAGTAGCAACTTCATCCATAATATAATCAGCATTATCAGCCACTGAATAAGTGACTAATTCATCTTCACCAACTAAACTACCAGTAATAATCAGTTCATGATCAAGGTCTGATCGCTCAACTTCAATCACCTGAGCTTCTGGATACTTTGCTTTGTGATTGATAATGATTTGACTGACTTTTTTCTCTTGATTAAAAGTTAAACCAATGTGTTGACCCGGTTTTAAATCAATGATTTCAGGATCTTCGCCCGCAACCCTTACGTAGCCACCCATAGGTAGAATTCGAATGGTATATAACGTTTCAGCCTTTTTAATCGAAAAAATCTTTGGACCAAAGCCAATCGCAAACTCTCTAACGAGCATGCCAGCTTTTTTAGCAAAAATAAAATGACCAAACTCATGAACAAAAACAAGCAATCCAAACATGAGGATAAATGCTATTATCGTATTCACTTAAATCTCACTCCTCTTATTATCCGATAAACTGAATAAAGTTTAAAAATGGGAAAACAAATAACCAACTATCAAAACGATCAAGAATACCACCATGACCAGGTAGTAGATGACCTGAATCTTTGACGTTATAATGGCGCTTCAGTCCAGATTCAACCAAATCACCAGTCTGTCCAATTAAACTAGCGAAAAATGAAACGACAATCACAACGATCATTGAATCATGAACCGGAAATATAAAATTGAAGATTGTTCCTGCAACTATTGCCATAATCGCACCACCAATTGCCCCTTCAATCGTCTTTTTCGGACTGATTTCTGGAAGCAATTTATGCTTTCCAAATAAATTACCTGAAAAGTAAGCACCACTATCAGTAATCAGAATAACAACAATAGCGTAAAATACGTACTCTAACCCAAATGCACGACTCGCAACAAAATAGTGGAAGCCTAAACCAATATAAATTGTTCCCAAAATTAAAAAGCCGGCATCATCAAAGGTAAATTTATTTTTCAATAAAACAGTATATGCTAAGATTGCTATAGAAATTATCAATAGCAAATTGATTTTGTTCATAGCACTCGGTAGCATATCACCAATAAATGCGTCGGGTAACAATAGTATCCACAAAAGTAACATCGCTAAACAGACTGGAATCTTATAATCCGTTAGGTTACGCATTCTTAATAGTTCAAATAGTCCAATGGAAGCTATTAATAACATGACAATCGAAAGCGGCCAGCCGCCATAAATAACAAACGGGAAAAATAGGGCAATGGCAATGACTGCGGTTATTGTTCTTTTTAACATCGGTATACACCTACTCTTTTCTATTCTAAACCACCATATCTTCTTTTTCGTTGCTGATAGGCTAGTAAAGCTTGTTTAAATTCATGCTCAGAAAATGCCGGCCAATAAGCATCGGTAAACCAAAATTCTGTATAGGCAAGTTGCCAGAGTAGAAAATTACTTAATCTAATCTCCCCGCTTGTACGAATTAATAAATCAGGTTCAGGTAAATGCGATGTATATAGGCGCTGATTAATTGTTTGTTCATCTATTTGATCGGGTGTTAATTTATTTGAGCGTACATCCTCAGCAATCGATTTTACGACATCAACCATCTCTAAACGACTGCCGTAATTCATCGCAATATTGAGGATGAGCCCAGTATTATGTTCTGTTTTTTCAATCGCATTGTTGATCGCTTTTTGAGTTGACTTAGGTAATCTTTCAATATCACCAATCATTTCAATTTTAACATTTTCTTTGATCAAGTCTGGTAAATAGACACTTAAAAATTCTTGAGGGAGTTTCATTAAAAAATTAACCTCTTGTTCGGGTCTTTTCCAGTTTTCAGTCGAAAAAGCATACAATGTTAAAACCTTTATGTCGTATGTATTCGCGACTTCAACAATGTGTTTAACATTGTCCATTCCTTGTTTATGACCTGCGATTCTAGGTAACCCACGTTGTTTTGCCCAACGTCCGTTACCATCCATAATGATTGCCACATGATCTGGAATAACAGTGATCTGATGATCTTTTTCAACTGTCGTTTTATTTTTATTTATAAAAGGCCAATAGTTAAATGCCATCTTTTTTCCTCCATTACTAAACAATGATCAACGATAATCACCATGCAGATATATCTAATCCTTATCATCATCAAGAAGATTAAATCCTTATTTACTTTATCGCAAGTTACCTTTTTTATCAAATTGATCGGTTCGTACCCTGTTTCAGTTTATCATGTAATGGCTTGAGAATCACTAGTAATCTTTATTAAAAAGAAAAAGGCGTAACAAAAGAACGCGCTTTTGCAACACCCATCACTCTTTTAAACCAGATTATACTTCCATAATTTCTGCTTCTTTATCTTCCACTAATGAATCAATCTGCTTAATAAATTTGTCAGTTTCAGCTTGAACATCATTTTGATACTGACGTAATTCATCTTCAGTGATTTCACTATCTTTTTCATTTTTCTTTAATTGGTCATTTGCATCTCTTCTAATGTTACGAATTTGAACTTTTGATTCTTCAGCAAATTTACCAACAACTTTAACGAGTTCCTTACGGCGCTCTTCAGTTAATGGTGGAATAACGATTCGCACAATGTTTCCATCGCTTGATGGTGCTAAGCCAAGGTCAGCTTTTTGAATGCCTTTTTCGATATCACCAATCGATGATTTATCAAATGGTGTGACAAGGATCATTCTTGCCTCAGGTGCCGTGATTGTTGCTAATTGATTTAATGGCGTCGCTGCACCATAATAATCGACCATGACACTATTTAAAATTGCTGGATTTGCACGACCTGCTCGAACAGTCGCTAAACTTTTTTGAAAAGACTGAATCGCTTGATCCATTTTTTGCTGAATATCTTTAATAATTGCTTCTGACATGTTTATTTCCCCTTTACAATAGTTCCGATTTTTTCACCGAGAACTGCTCTTTTAATATTGCCTTCTTTGCCAATTGAAAAGACTAATAGAGGTAATTCATTATCCATACATAATGATGATGCCGTTGAGTCCATCACACCTAGTTCTTCATTGAGCATCTGCATATAAGTGAGTTCTTCGTATTTCATTGCATTCGGATCGATTTTTGGATCTGCTGTATAGACACCATCGACATTGTTTTTAGCCATTAAAATCACTTCGGCATCAATTTCAGCAGCTCGTAATGCAGCAGTTGTATCTGTTGAAAAATAAGGATTTCCTGTACCTGCCGCAAAGATGACGACACGCTTTTTCTCAAGATGACGCATTGCTCGTCTTCTTATATAAGGTTCAGCAACCTGTCTCATTTCAATCGATGTTTGGACACGGGTTGCAACGCCAATATTTTCTAAGCTATCTTGAAGTGCTAATGAGTTCATAATCGTCGCAAGCATTCCCATATAATCTGCATTTGCTCGATCCATCCCCATTTCACTTCCTACTTTACCACGCCAAATGTTGCCACCACCTACAACGATTGCCGTCTCTACACCAAGTTCTACGACTTCTTTCACCTGTTGGGCAATTGAACGAATAATTTTTGGTTCGAGTCCGTAGCCGAGTTCACCACTCAATGCTTCGCCACTTAATTTTAGTACAATTCTTTTATAGTGTGCTTTCGTCATGTTAACCTCCATTATGTAGATTTTAATTATATTTTACACTAAGCGCTCCAAGGAAACAATTGATTCGCCAAAATCTAGATAGAGTAAAATATTCAAAGAAAAGGGAACACGAAGAAGTGCTCCCTTAATTAATCTTGAATTAATTCTTCATTTGACTACGTACTTCTTCTGCAAAGTTTTCTTCTCGTTTTTCAATACCTTCGCCAACTTGATAACGCGTAAATGCATGAATTGAAGCACCTTTGTCTGCAACTAACTTTTTCACTTTAACATCTGGATCTTTAACAAAACTTTGCTCTAATAAGCTAATGTCTTCAAAGAACTTTCCTAAACGACCTTCAACCATTTTTTCAACGATTTTTTCTGGTTTCCCTTCATTTAGTGCTTGTTGTGTTAATACTTCTCTTTCTCTTGCGATTAAGTCAGCATCAACATCATCACGTGAAACAAATTGTGGATTAACAGCAGCAATATGCATTGCAATGTCTTTTGCAAATGCTTCATCTGTTGTACCTTCTAAGACAACTAATGCACCAATTGAACCATTTAAGTGAATATATGCACCGAATGCATCTGCATCCGTTTTGTCAGCAATCACAAAACGACGTAAGGTGATTTTTTCACCAATTGTTGCAACTGCTTTATTAATGTATGTTTCAATCGTATCACCATCGCCGTGTAGTGGCTGTTGTAATGCTTCTTCTAAGTTTGCTGGTTTTTGTGACAGCAAGTGCTCAGCTAAATCATGTACAAGTGCTTTAAATTGATCATTTTTAGTTACGAAATCTGTTTCACAGTTAATTTCTAATAAAACAGCTGTATTACCATCAACTAAAGTATAAGCTGTTCCTTCTGCTGCAATACGATCCGCTTTTTTAGCTGCACTAGAGATTCCTTTTTCACGTAAGAAATCAATTGCTTTTTCCATATCACCATCTGTTTCCTGTAGAGCTTTCTTACAATCCATCATTCCTGCACCCGTTTTTTCGCGTAACTCTTTTACCATAGCTGCTGTAATTTTCATCTATATTTCCTCCTTATGATTGTTATACGTTCTTTTCTAAAAAAAGGTGATAAAAGGTTCCCCCCTTATCACCTTTTTAATTTGTTATTCTTGTTCAACAGGTGTGCTTTCTGCTACTTCTTCAGTTGCAACTTCAACTTCTGCCTCTTCAGCTTCTGGTTGAGCTACTTCTTCAGTTTCTTCACCTTGCTTAACTTCTAAGATTGCATCTGCCATTGTTGACGTTAATAATTTAACTGCACGAATTGCATCATCATTTGCTGGGATCACGTAATCAATTTCATCTGGATCACAGTTCGTATCAACGATTCCAACAATCGGAATGTTAAGTTTTTTCGCTTCTGCCACTGCAATGCGCTCTTTACGTGGGTCAACTACGAATAAAGCGTCAGGAAGCTTCTTCATATCTTTAATTCCACCTAAGAATTTAACAAGTCGATCTTTTTCTTTTAATAGATCAACTGTTTCTTTTTTAGGTAAAACGTCAAATGTACCGTCTTCTTCCATTTTCTCAATTGATTTTAGACGATTAATACTCTTACGAATCGTTTCAAAGTTTGTCAACGTTCCACCTAACCAGCGTTGGTTAATGTAATATTGACCTGAACGAATTGCCTCTTCTTTAATTGATTCTTGTGCTTGTTTCTTCGTACCTACAAATAATACAGAACCGCCATTTTCAGCAACTTCTTTGATGAAGTTATACGCTACATCAACCATCTTCACAGTTTTTTGTAAGTCGATAATGTAAATGCCGTTTCTTTCCGTGAAAATATATTTTTTCATCTTTGGATTCCAACGACGTGTTTGATGTCCAAAATGAACACCAGCTTCTAGTAGTTGTTTCATTGAAATAACTGCCATTTCTATTCCTCCTAATTTGGTTTTTTCCTCGGCTTACTTCATCACAATAGAAAAACTAATGACTGATTGATCATTAGCACCTTTTCCATCATCCATAAGCGTGTGTATTTAACACCACAGATAACTATATCATAATCATTATTTACAAGCAAGTAATTATTTCTACTGATTTTGATGAAATTTAATTAATAGTTCAACTTCTGTTTTACCACGATTTAATTTTTTAGCGATTGCTTCTGGTGTATCACCACGTTCGGCTAATGATAATACTTGAGCAGCAAAAGATTGTTCAACAACAGGTTCTTGATCGTCAGGAACAAACGGTTGATAATCTTGATACTTTGCTTCTGTTTCTAGCTTAGTTGGCATTGGTACTTCTTGACTTTTATCAACTGATTTTGGTTGCTTAACCACAGGTTCTTTTTTAGGTTGTTGATTGATTAATTGAATTAATTTATCGTTTTCTTCGCGTATTTCTAATAAATAAACTGCTAATAGTTCTTCAATTTCTTTTTGTTGTTGATCTAAAGTCTGTTTTGTCATCGACGGTTGATCAACTTTAGCTTTAAGTTGTCTAATTACCACTAAGGTAATCGCATGGATTATAAAGCTAATCAATAGTAAATAGGCCATTTTTAACCCCTCTTAACCGTTAATATCTATTCGCGTCCCTAAATAAGGATGTTGGATCTTAATTTTGTGTTCAGGTTTACTGTCTGCATGCTCATTTGACTGATCCAACTGGTTCTCTTGATCACTTTCCTTAGTATCATTTGATAATTTATGACCTTCTTCAAGATTAGTGACAGATCTGCGCTTCATTTCCTCAGCCTGTTGTTGTGCTTGAGCAATTACTTCTTGCATAAATTGGCCTCGTTGTTGGATTTGTTCTTGAATTCGACCGACGTCCTGAGTACGTGGTAAGGCAACTTGTAATTCAATTGATCTCCAACCCATATCGAACACACCTTTCCATTTTAAAGTGAGTTAATTTGAATTTCACCGTCTTCGATATAAACTTGAGTAAATTTGTGGGTTGAATCTGTTGTACGGCGATATTTTCCGAATTGTAGGTCAACATTCGGATAAAGCACTTTCTTAACTATTAAGCGCGCTTTTTCTTCATCACCTAGATTAACTTTTAATGAATCAATTTTTTCTTCAATTTTAGCGAGCTTATTTTTTGTCACTTGGAGCGTATTCTTCTGTTTCAAAAGGAAAATTCGCTCTTTTGATGAGAGACCTCCACCGGCTTTAGCTTTGTTTTCTAAGCCTTCACCAAGTTTCCGCAACTTTTCAATCTCACTTATCAATGTTTTTCTAGCAGCCGTAAACTGACTTTCAAGATCAAATTGTGATTTATCTACACCGATTGTAATCTCTGTTTTCGTATGCATTTTATTCCCAACTTCATTTGCTTCAATTGTCACACCAGCAGAACAACTTCCACCAATAATACTTCCTGAATGACAGTAAATATGTTGCTTAGCAACACATTCACTATGCATAATTGAGTTTTGAGCAATAACATTCTGTCCAGCCTCAACTTTAGCTTGATTAATGTAGCCAATTTTTATGTCACCATCAGCGTAAATTTCAGCTTTTTTTAATCCAGAAACTCCTTCTGTGATCGTTACATTTCCTCCGGCTTTAATATAACTGGCTTCAACAAGCCCATAGACATAAATGTCTCCCTCTGCTTCTACTCGATATCCTGTTGGCACATTGCCTCGAATCACAACAGAACCAACAAAGTTTATATTACCAGACTTCATCGATAAATCTTCATTAATTTCATACGTATTGTGGACATGAATTTTATTTCCTGTCACACTTAATTTTCCTTTTATCTCTGAATAAAACGATTGATCTTCAGTGCGATAAACAACATTCTTACCGGCACTCATTTTGACTGATTTTGCCTTTCTATATGGCAACTTCTTACCAAAAACAGTCATGCCTGGTTCTCCATCAATTGGGTCAATTAAAATAGCGATTTTTTCATTCTCATCTAAAGATGGAATCCTTTTAATATCGCGAAAATCCCTTTTATCATCAATATTGATTAAATCATTTTGTTCAGAGACAAATGTAATTTTCCCATCAATCCCATCAACAGCTTCTGTCCCTTTTGCAATTGAAATTGGGAAAATTGATTCATCACATTGACTTACAATACTTTTAATTGCATCATGGTTTATTCCATAAGTTATTTTATTAGCTTTTAACCAATCGCTGATTAATTCTTCACTAATATCTGCAGGATTATATTTTTCGATCAATTGGACAGTTGCAGCCATTTGATCCTCAGACACAAATAATACGAAGTGATCATTTAAATCTACCATATTCATTCACCCTTTTTGAATAATAAAAAAATAGCGAGAGATCCGATCTGATAACTTTTAAAAATCCATCTTACGTTAATGATTGTCTTAATTTAAAAATGGCTTGTTTATGAATTTGAGAGATTCTTGATGTCGTTAGCGATAAAACTTGTCCAATTTCAGTTAGTGTCAGTTCGTCATGATAGAATAAGCTAATAACAAGTTGTTCATTTTTATTTAATGCTTTGATTGATTGCGCTAGGTTGGCATAGCTCTCTTCTTGAAGCAAATGTTCCTCAGGTGAGAGTTGTTCATGATCAATAATTTTGTAGCCAATTCCCTCTTTGTGATCTTCTGAATCGTCTGAAGCTTTCTGCTCAATTGAAAGTAAATTAGCAAATAGCGTATCTTTATAGCTTGTTTCAACCTCATCACGTGTCATATCCAGAAAATCTGCAATTTCTGCAGCGGTTGGGTTTCTTTGAAGCTTTTGTGTCAGTTCATGTGAAGCTTGATCAATCTTTTTAGCTTTATCTCGTGTCGACCGTGGAAGCCAATCTTCTTTTCTTAATCCATCCATAATTGCTCCACGAATTCTAAATGAGGCATACGTATCAAACTTTAAATCTCGATCATAATCAAATTTTTGTAATGCATCATACAAGCCGAATAATCCTAAACTTCTAATCTCATCTCGCTGAACATTTTTCGGTAAATGACTCGAAATCCGTTGGGTGTGAAAATCAACAAGATACAAATAATGCTCAACGAGTTGGTTGGTAACGTTTTCATCTTTATTCTTGATCCATTTTTCCCAAAGTTGATCAACATACTTTTCTTGGCTAACCAATCCAATCGCCTCGCTTTCATCGTTAGTAGATGACTATTCTTGATGTAATAATATGAAAGTGTGGATGGTCATTAAATTTCTTTTGATCCCTGACTTATTGTTCGGATATGTAGCATTGAAGTCTCAGGTGAAAATTCGATTGTTCGACCACTATTGCCGTGTACGTCTTCTGCCATAATCGGGATCCGATAATCTTCAAGCATTTGTTTTACGGCCGTGACATTTCGCTCGCCAATTCGAAGCATATCATTTTTCACACTGAAGGCAAACATTTGAGCACCACCAGCAATTTTGGCTTTAAGGGCGAATTTTCGTGCACCATCTTTTAAGAGTGTCTCGACTAATATTGGAATGGCTGTGTCTGCATATTTATATGGATTAAAATCTTCTTTCTTTGAAGAATTTGAATCAGGTAACATAACATGAGCCATTCCTGCAATTTTGATCACCGGGTCAAATATAACAACGCCTACACAAGACCCTAATCCAGATGTTCGGATCACATCAGGAGCTTTCACAAAGTTTAAGTCAGCAATTCCTACTTTTACCGCTTTACTATCTACAAGTTTCACTGATCTGCCACACCTAATTTATTAAATATTTTTGGAAATGATTCAGGATCTGGTAATAAAAAGAAATGACCCTTAATTTGTTCTTTCTGCTCTGCATGATTATCAATTATTGTTTCGATAATAATTGCATAATCACTAACTTGAGATAATTCCATTAATCCTTCAGTTAATATCGCAGCTGCCATATCAATTGTTAATATTGGTACAGAAGGCTGTAATGATAATTTGAGAAAATCTGATAGTGCAGTTAAATATGACCCCGCTAAGATATTTCCAGCCTCTTGTAATGCAGACAACGCCATCTCATCATGTGGTGGATGTTCAATTGAAAAGTCCGTCTGTCCTGTCATTTGCTCAACAAAATTGCTTGCTTCTTGTGAAGATAGGACAAAAAACATGTTACCTGGCGTCTCACCCTCTATTCTCAAAAAAATTGCAGCGATTAATGTTTCCGGTCCATCGACTAAGTCCATCATTTCGTTATAATCCACTAAACGAACAGTTGGAATCCGCATATCAATCTTGCTACCGACTAACATTGATAGTGAGGTAGCCGCATTCCCTGATCCAATGTTACCAACTTCTTTTAGCACGTCCAACTGGTATTCAGTCAAGCTATCAAAAATCGACATTATTGCACCAGCTTTTCTTTTCGAGCAGTCGTTTCTTGTTCAAGTAATTCTTTTGAAAGAATTTTATCAATGTTTAACAAAATAAATAATCGCTCATCATATTTTGCTACACCATCGATATAATCAATATGAACAGATCCTACAGCTTCTGGAGTTGGTTCAATCGAAGCTTTAGGAATATCAATGACATCATGTGCTGCATCAACTATTAAGCCAACGTCCATATTATCGTGTTGGATAATAATTGTCCGGGTTTCATCACTATAATCTTTTGGCTCGAAACCGAAACGGATTCTTAAATCAAGCAGTGGTGTCACAACACCTCGCAAGTTTAAAACACCCTTAATAAAATCTGGCGTACCTGGAACTCGAGTGATTGGTAACATCCGTTCGATTGAGCCTACCAAATCGACCGGCATTGCATATTCTTCATTATTTAACTGAAAGATAATCGATTTTACAAATTCTGATTCTACTTTTGCCAACGAAAAAACCTCCTAACTATTTAATAAGTGCACTCGTGTCTACAATTAATGCAACTTGTCCATCACCAAGAATTGTCGCGCCAGATATGGCAAACACATTTGATAAATAATTACCTAGAGTTTTCAAAACGACTTCTTGTTGACCGATAAATGAATCAACAATCAAACCTGTCATTTTTTCACCTTGACGAATAATAACGACAGAATGATAGTTATCATCTTGGTCATCTCCTGGTACATCAAAAATCTCTGTTAATGAAACAAGCGGGACAACTCGACCTCTAAAATCAATCACTTGTTTATTATGTGCTGTCATAATTTTATCTTTATGAATAATCGCTGTTTCAAGGATTGAAGACAATGGAATCGCAAATGTTTCATCTTTAACTTTCGTCAACATAACTGAAATAATTGTCAATGTTAATGGAAGTTGAATTGAAAATACCGATCCTTTTCCTAGTTCAGAGTCAATCGTGATTGAACCACCAAGTGCTTCAATCGTACTTTTAACTACATCCAAACCAACACCGCGACCAGATATATCTGAAATCTTATCCGCTGTTGAAAAACCACTTTCCATAATCAATTGGTAAACTTGGTGATTACTATATGATTGAGCCTGTTCTTTTGTAATTAAGCCATTTTCAATTGCTTTTTTCGTAATCACATCTCGATTAATTCCTGCTCCGTCATCAGAGATCTCAATAAAGACATGGTTACCACTATGGTATGCGTTTAGCTTCAGTGTGCCTGTTCCTGGTTTTCCACTAGCTTTTCTAACTTCAGGTGTTTCAATTCCATGATCCAATGCATTACGAATTAAGTGAACTAATGGATCACCGATCTCATCAATAACAGTACGATCTAATTCTGTATCGGCACCAATAATCTCTAAATTGATTTCTTTATTTAATTCTCTACTCAATTGGCGAACCATGCGAGGGAAACGATTAAAGACTTGATCGATTGGAACCATCCGCATGTTTAAAATAATATTTTGTAAATCTCCTGAGATACGTGCCATTCTCTCAACTGTTTCCTCAAGATCATTATGGCGTAAATCAGCAGAAATTTGTTCAAGTCTACCTCGATCTATAACTAATTCTTCAAATAAATTCATTAATGCATCTAAGCGTTCGATATTAACTCGAATAGTTTTACTTGTTAATGGGCGTTTTGATGTTGTTTCTTCATGATCCTCTGAAGTTTCCTCTGCTGCCTTTACAGTATCTTGTGCTTCTTCAGCATCATCACCAGTAAACTGATTAACTTTCAACTCGTTAACCGTTACACTGTTAATTTCAGACACTTTCATAATTTTCTGTTCAATTTCATCTGGACCATCTTTAGTAACTAAAACGACGGTAAAATCAAATTCGAAATTTTCATCTTCTAATTCAGTTACGCTTGGTACAGACTTGATAACTTCACCGATTTGCTCAAGAATTTCAAAAACCATGTAAACCCGAGCTGCTTTTAATAAGGTCGTATCTTGTAACTGTACTGTCACTTGATAATTTTGGTATCCTTTTTCATTCGACTGCTGCAAAACAGTTAATTCAAATTGATCTAATTCAGATTCAATTGATGACGTCTTCCCTGATGATTTATCTGTTTCTTTCGTTTGGCTGTCGATATCTTGGTCACCATTTTCGATTGCATCCAATTTATTAACGAGTTCGGAAACGTCTTGCTTTCCTTCACCGCCATCAATAATATCAAATACCATTGACTCGAGAGCATCAACAGCAGTGAATATCACATCGACAATTTGTGAGTTTAAAGTAAGCTTTTTATTCCGAACAGCATCTAACACGTTCTCCATGTTATGAGTTAAATCAGCTAAATCTTGATAACCCATTGTTGCAGACATGCCTTTTAATGTGTGGGCAGATCTAAAAATTTCATTCACAATGGTAATGTTTTTTGGATCCTTTTCTAGTTCCAATAAATGATCGTTTAATGATTGAATGTGCTCTTTACTTTCTTCAATAAAAATATCGAGATATTCATTTACTACCATTCTATTCACCTCTAATTTTCAATAGATTTATAATCGTATCTGCAATATCTGGCAGTTCGACAACAAAATCAACGACACCTGTTTTCACTGCAGATTTAGGCATCCCGTAGACAACACATGATTCTTCAGCTTCACTAATAATGACCGTACTTTCTTTCGTCTTTTTCATTTCGACAATTCCTTCTGCACCGTCTCCACCCATTCCAGTCATAATCGTTCCTATTAAGTTATAGTTCACTAACTTTGCTAATGATTCAAATAAAACATCGACAGACGGTTGGTGACCGCTTCTATTTTCCTCTTTAGTAATCTTAGCTTTTAACCCTGCATCAGTTTCTATGACTCTAAACTGGAATCCACCAGGAGCAATATAAGCGACTCCATTTTCTAGCTTTTCACCATCTTTAGCTTCCCGAACTTTGATATGTGACAATTGATCAAGTCGTTTTGCTAATGAGTTCGTGAAGCCTGGTGGCATATGCTGGACGATTACGATTGGTGCTGGTATATTTTCAGGTAGTCGAGTAATCACTTGTTGTAATGCGCGTGGACCACCAGTAGACGTACCAATTCCAATAATAACTTGGTGCTTTTTTGAAAGATTTGGTGCGATGCGACGATCAGACGTTTTTATATATGTAGAACGGCTGCTAGAATCTGTGAAAAGTTCAACTTTTGCCTTAGTTGCTTCAAGTACCTTACTTATAATTTCGGTCTCTATCTCCTTAATGTTTAGTGAAATAGACCCAGATGGTTTTGTGATAAAATCAACAGCCCCTAACTCCATTGATTCAAAAGTCTTATCTGCCCCATGCTTTGTTAAACTCGACAACATAACAACTGGTCGCGGTTTATTTTCCATAATTTTATTTAAAGCAACTAATCCATCCATTTCAGGCATCTCAATGTCCAGTGTGACGACATCTGGATTTAATTGATCGATCTTTTTTAGTGCATCGAGACCATTTCTAGCTGTACCTACAACAAGAATCTTAGGATGAGACTCTAAAATGTTTGAAATCATCTTACGCATAAAGGCGGAATCGTCTACGACTAATACTTTTATTTTCTCCACATCCATCTACCTTTCTTTGATGAATTTTTTTAGTTTCGTAATAAAAGATGAAGGTGCTTTTTTATCGAGGTCAATTGAATCTGTTAAGTACTGTGTAACAATTTGATCAATAGCCCGAGATACTTGAGCTAGTGGATCATATAAAGTAAAAGGTACTTGTGAGATAACTGCTTTCGAAACCTTTTTGTCATCTGGTAAAACTCCAAGTGGGGTGATCTGCTTACCTAAAAAATAATTAGTCACCTTTTGAAGTCTTTTAATCACCTGTTTCCCTTCTTTAACAGAGTCTGCACGATTAATCAATAAATAGAATGGTAGTTGATCATTCTTATTATGTATATGTTTAATCATCGCATAGCCATCCATCATTGAAGTTGGTTCAGGTGTTGTCACTAGTATGCATTCATCAGCAGCTAAAATGTATGCTAAACTTTCATTTGTTGCCCCAGCTCCCATATCAAAAAAGATATAGTCATATTCAGTTGATATTTGATGATATTGATCTAAAAAGTAGTTAAGTTTTTCTTCATCCATATTAAACACAGTAGAAAGTCCCGAGCCAGCTGAAATATATGAAATCGCATTTGATCCTACTTCTATAATATCATGAATCGACAAATCATTCTCGTACATTTGCACAATTGAATATCTTGCTTGAAGTCCTAGTAAGATATCAACATTTCCCATCCCGATATCTAAATCAATGATCAAGACTGATTTTTTCTTTTCAATTAATTTAAGCGCAAAATTAATTGTGAAATTAGATTTACCAACGCCACCCTTACCACTCACAACAGCAATTGTTTTTGCTTGTTTTTTCCCATTTTTCTCTTTCATCTTTTGACGAAGGCTTGCAGCTTGATCGTTATACATCGTGATCGTCCAAGTCAATCAATAAATTTGCTAATAAGCTTGGTGTTGCTGCTTTAATATCATCGGGAACATTTTGACCGTGAGTCAGATAACCGATCCCAATCTTCTTTTTGCTCACCAAATTTAATAGCGCACCATACGTACTTGTTTCGTCAGTTTTTGTGAAAATTAATTTCTTTAATGGAATCGATTTGAATTGATCATAAAGGGCTAGTAAATCTTGCGCTTTTGTCGTTGCTGATAAAACTAAATATGTTTCAACATCATGCTCTAGATCAACAACCTTGCCTAACTCAGCTACGTACTTGGGATCCCGGAAATTACGTCCTGCTGTATCAACAAAAACAAGATCATACGCTTGAAATTTCAGACGAGCTTTTTGATAATCTTCCATCGTGTAGGCAATTTCTAATGGAATATCTAAAATATTTGAATATGTCTTTAATTGTTCAATCGCGGCAATCCGATATGTGTCCGTTGTAATTAAAGCAACTTTTTTTCCATCTTTAAGCATGCTTTTGGCTGCTAACTTTGCAATCGTAGTTGTTTTACCGACCCCTGTTGGGCCAACTAGGTGAATGAATTTCTGTTCAAATTGAATTGCACCACAATTTTCTCTAGTAAAGAGAGCTTCTAGCTGTTGCTTTGTTTTTTTCTTTGCTTCTTGGAACGTCAGATCATCCGCTTGGTTCTGATCTAACGTTATTGAAATTAATTGATCAGCGACCTCTTCTTCAACTTCATGACTCATTAAATGTTCTTTGACTGATTGAAAAGCAGCAGGAAATCTTTGTTCAGTCTCATCAGCTGTTTTTTCCATCCATTTTCTCAATGAACGCAACTCTTCAATCATAATCTGTTGCTGTTTGTTTGAATGAGTACTTTCAGGTTTTCGTATTTCAGTTACTTGCTCGACTCGTTGCTGCTTAATTGGACGTGGTTTGTTTGACTCAGGATCGATTGCTGCAACAACTTCAATATTTCTTTTTTTAAATAGCCCTAAGAAGCCGCCTGTATATACGGCTTTAGAACTTAGAATAACCGCATCCGCTCCAAACTCACTTCTTACCTTATCTAGTGCCTCTGGCATACTAGGTGCTACATATTTTTTTACCTTCATCCTGCTTTCACCACCCCAATACTTTGAACATCTAGATCTGGTTCTAATTCGTTATAAGATAATACAATCACATCTGGGAAAAATCGATCAAGCAATTGTTTCATATACATTCTAATGGTTGGAGAACATAAAATGATTGGGTTTTCTGACTGTAGTGAAGCTTGTTCAATTCTTTCAGTTACCGAACCAATTATTTTTTGCTGGCTTTCTGGATCAAGCGCTAAATAATTTCCATGTTCAGTTTGCTGAACATGATCAGCAATCATTTGTTCAACCTCTCCAGCAACAGTGATGACACGAAGTGAATTTAAATCATTGGCATATTGCTTTGTAATTTGTGATGCTAATGATTGTCTTGCATATTCCCCTAATAATTCTGGATCATTCGTCATTTTCCCAAAATCAGCTAAGGTCTCAAAAATAACTGGCAAATTACGAATTGATACCTGTTCTCTTAATAATTTCGCTAATACCTTTTGAACATCACCAACACTTAATGGTTCCGGTGAAACTTCTTCGACTAAGATTGGATATGACTCCTTCAAATGGTCGATCAATTGCTTTGTTTCCTGGCGCCCCAATAATAAATGGGCATGTTTTTTGATCACTTCAGTTATGTGTGTAGATACAACTGATGGCGGGTCAACAACAGTATAGCCAGATAATTCAGCTTCATCCTTGATGTCCTCGCTTATCCATTTAGCTGGAAGTCCAAAGGCTGGTTCAGTCGTAGCAATACCATCTATTTCATCATCTTCCATGCCAGGTGTCATCGCTAAATAATGATCAAGCATTAACTCACCACTCGCGACTTCATTGCCTTTTATCTTCAGCTGATACGCATTAGGTGGTAATTGAATGTTATCACGAATTCGAACAACTGGAATCACGACACCAAGTTCAATCGCCAATTGCCTTCTAATCATTACAATTCGATCCATCAGATCACCACCTTGACTTGAGTCAACGAGTGGAATCAATGAATAACCAAATTCAAATTCGATTGGATCCATACTAATTAAATCAACAACATTTTCAGTTGATTCAATTTGTCTGGCAGCATCCTCATCTTCTACTTCACCTTGATCGATTATTGGTTCTTGTGTTGGACGATCAAGTACATATCCAGCGATCAATAAGACGGCTGATATTGATGTCGTTAACCAAAAATCAATTGTCGTAAAACCTAGAACAAAGATGGTACCGCCTGCGATATAAAGGAGTTTTGGATATTGTAACAATTGAGTTGATACGTCACTACTCAAGTTTTCCTCAGAGACAGCTCTTGTCACAATAATACCAGTGGCAGTTGAAATTAATAAGGCTGGGAGTTGCGTGACAATTCCATCACCAACAGTTAATTGCATATATGTTGATAGAGCTTCGCCAATGCTCATCCCCATCTGTAGCATTCCAATAATAATCCCAAAGATAATATTAATTAATACAATAATAATTCCTGCAATGGCATCACCTTTAATAAACTTACTCGCCCCATCCATCGCACCGTAAAAGTCTGCTTCTCGCTCAATTTTACTTCTTCGTTCTCGTGCCTGATGTTCATTAATTAAGCCAGCATTTAAATCAGCATCAATACTCATTTGTTTACCAGGCATCGCGTCTAAAGTAAATCGTGCACCTACCTCTGATACACGCTCACTTCCTTTTGTAATAACTAAGAATTGAATAATGACCAAAATTGCAAAGATTACAAAACCAACTAATGGGTTACCACCAATAACAAATGAACCAAACGTTTCAACAACACTACCCGCATCAGCTTCTGCTAAAATTGAACGGGTTGTAGAAACGTTCAAACCTAATCTAAATAAAGTTATAATCAATAGTAATGACGGTAAAACAGAAAACTGGAGAGGTTCAGTTATATTCATTGCTACTAAAATAACAACTAATGATAAAGCAATGTTTATCAAAATAAGAATACTTAATAACCATCCCGGTAACGGTACAATGATCATAACCATGATGACGATAACAAATAATAAAATTGATATATCTTTAAATTTAAACATTTAACTCTCTCCTTACGAGTTAACTTACGCTCTTTTTTCTACTTGATAAACGTAAGCCAACACTTCAGCTACAGCCTGATAATACGACTCATCGATCGTATGGCCGACTTCTACATTAGCATATAATGCTCTTGCTAAAGGACGATTTTCAACAATCATCACTTGATTTTTCTCTGCAAGCTCACGGATTTTAAAAGCTACATAATCCGCTCCTTTAGCAACAACATATGGAGCGATCGCTTTTGATTCATCATATTTTAAGGCAACCGCATAATGAGTTGGGTTCGTGATCACAACATCAGCATCTGGTACTTCACTCATCATTCGTCGCATTGCCATTTGACGTTGATTTTCTCTGATTTTTGATTTAATTAATGGATCACCTTCAATGTTTTTATACTCTTCCTTTATTTCATGTTTTGACATACGAAGATTTTTTTCATAATCAAAACGTTGGTATGCATAATCAAATACACCTAAAATGAGTAATGCGATAGCGGCTGATAGACCCATTCGTGTTGTTGTTGAGCCAAAAAAGGCCAGTGCACTATCTAAACCCGCTTGAGACTGCATAAATATTTCATCTTTACTACCCCAAAGTATTGAAAAAGTTACTGCACCGACAACGCTAATTTTTAAAATTGATTTGACTAACTCAACAATTGCTCGAATCGAAAAAATTCGTTTGGCTCCTTCCAACGGATTGAGCTTGTCCAGTTTCATTTGCAATGGTTCAGCTGTAAACAAGAAACCAATTTGAAGTAAATTCGATACAATTCCCGCAACAATTGCTACGCCTATAACAGGCGCTATTGTAATTGCCATATAAATAATAAGATCGATAAAAATCAGATGAAGTTGGTCAATCGTCACTGTCAAATTAAGATATTCTGTGAAGACACGAGTATAAAGTCCAGTAAACCTTTCTTTCCAAAATGGACCGATCGCAATAAAAGTAATAAACATAAAAAAGAGCAAAATAGCTGTGTTTACATCTTGGCTTTTGGCAACCTGGCCTTTTTCCCGTGTGTCCTCTCGTTTTTTCGGTGTCGCTTTTTCGGTTTTCTCTCCGGAAAAAAACTGAAGGTCTAACGCTAACCATTCCATGCTTATATTCCTCCTAGGATCCGCATAAAGCTATCCATAACTTCCAACGTATAACCAAATAGACGCTTAACGATACTTATATAAAAGATCAAATAAACACTAATCGCAATAAAAGAAACTGTAATTTTCAACGGAATACCAACGACGAACACGTTAAGTTGCGGGACTGTTCTCGCAATAATTCCTAGTGCAACATCGACTAAAAATAAACTTCCGACAATCGGAATCGCCATTTGAAATGCAATTAAAAATATTTGACTAAACATGACAATAACAGTTGTTATGTAATTTTGACTTGAAAAGTTGATTAACTGATCAAGTTCAACGAAATTAAAACTTGCTACAGCACCATTAATGAGTAAGTGATGTCCATCTATCGCTAAAATAAACAATAGCGCAAACGTGTAAAAATATTGACCAATAATCGGACTTTGAGCACCAGTTTGTGGATCCATTACGTTTGCGATCGCAAAACCCATTTGAAAATCGATAAAGCCACCAGCAATTTGAACGATTGTTAAAATTAACGTTGCGACTAAACCAATAATCAAACCAACCATTACTTCTTTAAAAAGTAATAATAGATACATTAAATCAATCGATAACGCAGGAACTTCAATTGTTGACACGATGATTAGACTAATAAAAAATGCAATGCCAATTTTAAATAAATTAGGAATGTTACGATATGAAAAAATCGGAACCGTTGCAATAAAAGCCACAAGTCGTGCAAAGATCAACAAGAAAGCAGGTAAGTAATTAAAATCAATTAATGTTAACATCGATTAACCTATAAACTGAGTGAGATTCTGAAAAATGCTCATTGCAAACTGTGTCAGTTGATTTAACATCCATGGACCAAAAAAGACAATACCAACTAAAACAGCGACAATTTTCGGGATGAAAGCTAAAGTTTGCTCTTGAATTTGTGTTGTCGCCTGAAAGATACTAACTAATAGACCGACAGCTAAAGCTAGAATCAGTAATGGCCCTGCAACCATTAAAATTGTTATAATCCCCTGCTCAGCTAATGAAATAACAGATTCTTCACTCATGCTTTCAACCTCCTCATGGCTTTTTTATTCGCTAATGAAAACTCGATAATAATGATTCAATGATTAAATGCCAACCATCAACTAACACAAATAATAAAATCTTAAATGGTAAAGATATCATAACTGGAGGTAACATCATCATCCCCATCGACATTAAGATACTAGCTACCGTCATATCAATGACTAAAAACGGAATAAAGATTAAAAATCCCATTGTGAACGCGGTTTTTAATTCACTGATTGCAAATGCAGGAACGAGAGCTGTTAATGGAATATCTTCAATTGTTTCAATTGGCTCTGTATCCGTGTAATTTAAAAATAATTGTAAATCCTTTTGTCTCGTATGATTCGACATAAATTGTTTGATCGGTCCACTCGCTCGGTCATATGCCTCTTCTAAACCAATTTCATCATTCATTAATGGCGTCAACGCTTCTTGATTAATCTCTTGAAAAGTCGGTGCCATAACAAAAAATGTGATGAAAAGTGCAATCCCAATTAAAACTTGATTCGGTGGCATTTGTTGTGTTGCCAAAGAAGTTCTTGTAAATGACAAGACAATAATTGTTCGAGTAAAGCTTGTTAACAAAATTAAAATGCCAGGTGCTAAGGAGAAAATCGTTAATAATATTAATAATTGTACGGCACTAGAGACTGTTTCTACGTCAGTACCAGAGAAAATATCAATAAACTCATTCATAATTATTCTTCTTCCTTAAATTTCACTCTAATTTTTTCTCTTTTATCTTTCATCGCATCAAGCTCTCCTTTGAATAAAGAGGCAAAGTCCTGATCATTAGACGCATCATCTGCTTGACCCAATTCCTCGCTAGACTGCGGTTTTCTCTTTCGGATAAAATTAAACTGTTCGATCAATGACGAGTTGATCATTGGTGTTGATTGTTGATTTTCTAATAATTGTTCTTTAACTGATTGATCGGTAATTTCAGTTAGAATTGATACATCATCACCGACCCCAACAAGATAAATTTTATCCCCTACCTTAACCAATTGAGCTGATTTATTCGTACCTAACGAAATACCACCTAAATTAGTTAAGACTTTTCCTTGGTGATTAAAATTGCTTGAACGGTTAAAAAATTTTAACAATAAATAAATTAAGCCAATAATTATCACTAAGACGACAATAATTCGGATGATTAGACCAAAAATAGTCGGTTGTTTACTCTCGCTCGATTGTGAAGGATCTGAAACAACCGCATCTTGATCCGTTGATTCCTGCTCATCTTGTTCGATCGATTCCGTTTGATTAAAAAAATCAGAGACAGAACCATCACCTGTTTCAGCTTGAATAACGAACGGGCTAAACAAAGTCGAAAGCAATAATAAGAAAAATACGTACTTTTTCATCCAATCAATCCAATGCTTTAGTTATCGCTTCAATAACTCGATCTGCTTGAAATGGTTTAACAACGAAGTCTTTCGCACCTGCTTGAATCGCATCAATTACCATCGCTTGTTGTCCCATCGCTGAACACATAATGACGATTGCATTCGGATCAAGTGCTTTAATTTCTTTTAAAGCTGTAATCCCATCTTTTTCAGGCATCGTAATGTCCATCGTCACAAGATCTGGTTTTAGCTCCTCATACTTTTCAACAGCTTGTTGACCGTCTTGTGCTTCACCAACAATTTCAAATCCATTTTTATTTAAAATATCCTTAATCATCATTCGCATAAAAGCTGCGTCATCTACAATTAAAACTGTGTGTGCCATCATTCTTCCTCCTAAACATTTTTACTTTAAATTTTTCAATCGATCAGTTTGACTAATGATCTCTGTAACTCTAACACCAAAATTTTCATCAATAACGACAACTTCACCTTGAGCAATCAACTTATTATTGACATGAATATCAACAGGCTCACCTGCTAGTTTATCAAGCTCTAGAATTGAACCTGATGATAGTTCAAGTATATCTTGAACCGCTCTTTTTGTTCGACCTAATTCGACAGTAACTTGCAGTGGAATATCTAACAGCATGTCCAAGTTACGTTGTTCAGTTTGTGGTAAATCGAATTGTTCAAAACTTGAAAATTGAGCATTTTGAATCGTTGCATTCGCTTGTGTCGGTTCACCAATGTTTTGTGGTTGCCTTGGTGGAGTGCTTACCATTTCACGCTCAACGGTTTGTTGACTCATTGATTTAACCTCTTTTTCCTCATGTTTTACTTCTGCCTGTGGTTCAGGCGTCGGCTCTGGCTCGGGTTCTGAAGCATTTAATAAACCATCGACCATCTCTTTAGCAAATGATGGTGGTAATAGTTGCATGATATTCGAATCAACTAAATCCCCAATGATTAATTGAAAAGAAACTTTGATTAAAATGTCATCATTAGGAATATACTGGTCACTCGAATCTTCCGACACATCCAACATAACCGTTGCTGGCGGAGAAATATCAACTCGTTTCGAAAAAATTGTTGACATACTTGTTGCAGCAGTCCCCATCATTTGATTCATTGCTTCTTGAATCGCACTCATGTAAATATCATCTAGTTCGATCTCTTGATTATGCCCTTGACCATCACCACCAAGCATTAAATCCGCAATAACATAAGCATCATCTGATTTTAAAACGAACAAGTTATCAGCTTTAAAACCTTGTGTATATTTAACTTCAACACCGACATGTGGGATCGGAAATTCTTTTTCAAGTTCATTTCGCTTCACAAATGTGACTGTAGGTGTTGTAATTTCAACTTTTTGATTTAATAATGTTGCAAGAGTTGTAGCAGAACTTCCAAATGATATATTACCTATTTCTCCTAAAGCGTCTTGTTCAATTTCTGTTAAGACAGGCTGTTCTTCTTGAGGCTGATCAATTACCTCTTCCTCTGTATCATCATCCAAATTTAACAACGCATCGATTTCATCTTGTGAAAGCATACCATCATTCATCGTCTGGTGCCTCCTTCTTTATTTCTTCTAAAATTTGTACAGCAACTTTATTTTTATTATGTCCTGGCTGGACTTTAAATAGTGTTTCACCTTGAGATTGTAAAGGTAAAGGATCATGGATTGATTGATCTAAATGGAGCACATCACCTTTTGCTAAATGTAAAAAGTCATGAATTGAAATTTTAGTTTCTCCTAACAATACATTCAAGTCTAGCACAGTTGTTTTGAGATTATCAGATAAGTTCTGATATTCTTCCGGTTTACGATCTTTTTGTGTTTCTGTCTGCATCCAATAGTGAACAGAAAGCCTCGGCATAATCGGCTCTAATACAACATGTGGAATACAAATGTTGATCATTCCGGAACTTTCTCCAATTGTCGTGTTTAAAGAGACGACGACAACCGTCTCGTTTGGTGAAACGAGTTGTAAGAACTGAGGATTAACCTCAAATTCTTCTAAAACTGGATCAATATCTGCCACAGAAGACCAAGCTTCTCTTAGATTATCAAGAGATCGTTCAAATAAATTGGTCATAAGCGTTGATTCAATTTCTGTCAAATTATCAATTTTATTTAAACTTATCCCTTTACCACCTAAAATGCGATCAAGCATGGCATAAGCGATATTTGGATTGATTTCAAAGATAATTCGACCATCTAACGGCGCCATACTAAAGATGTTTAGTACAGTCATCGTTGGTACGGAACGAATAAATTCCTCATATGGAATTTGATCAACTGAAGCGACAGAAATATGTACATATGTACGTAACTGTGCTGAAAAATAAGTTGTTAATAGTCGTGAATAATTTTCATTAATTCTAGAAATACTTCGAATTTGATCTTTTGAGAAACGTAAGGCACGTTTAAAATCATAGACGCGAACCTTGCGCTCACTTTCTTCTTGTTTCAATTGATTAGCATCCATTTCACCGGACGACAATGCTGATAATAGTGCATCAATCTCACTTTGAGACAGAACCTCATCGGCCATCCATTCCACCTCCTACAGAGGAGTTATACTACTGTACAATTTTACCCACGATATAGACGTCGGTAATTTCCCCTTCTTCCATTAATTTGTTCATTTCAACTTTCAATGTCTCTTCAAATTGAGCTAAATCAGATTGTAATTGATCTGACGTCATGTTGACAGTCTCTTTAATTAAAATATTTTTAAATTGAAACTCTCTTAATTCAATCTCTGCTCGTGCATCACTGTTATTTGTGAGAATATTAAATTGCAATTGAACGTAGCGATTATCCTCCAAGTCAAGATTAATTTCTTCTGTCGTATAAGCATATTCAACTTGTTCTTCAATCGTTAGTGCTCGGTCTGGATCACTATCATCTAATAATAGGAAGACAACTCCACCGACTCCCGCTATAGCAATGACAGCGAGAATGACTAAAACAACTTTAAAGCCATTATTACTCATTTTTATCACCTACTTTTAGTTGAAAACCAACTAAACCAATTTGTTGAAAATAATTTAAAGCTGACTCTCTAACTTCTAATTCGGTTTCTTTGACAACTAATTTTTTGCCATTAAATAATGTGATTGTCGTATCGGGAAATGATTGAATTCGTTCAATATACATTGCATTTAAAGTAAAGGTATCTCCGTTGAAATTTGTTAATTGAATCATTTTTTATTAGGAGCAAGTCGTTAAACTTGCTCCACCCTCCTAACTATCGTTTAAGGTTAACTAATTCTTGTAAAATTTCATCAGATGTTGTAATAATTCTTGTATTTGCCTGGAATCCACGCTGAGCAATAATCATGTTGGTAAATTCTTCAGCTAAGTCAACGTTCGACATTTCTAGTGCACCAGATACAATTGAAGCACTACCCTCTGACTCAGGAACAATCAAAGTAGGAATTCCGTCTACACCTATCATTCCATCATTAACAGTCGAGCGATACATATTTGAACCGATTTGCTCTAGCCCACCTGGGTTGGCGAATTTAGCTAACATAATCTGACCAGCAATTTGCGTTTGATTATTCCCATCAATGTAGTTAACTGTTCCATCCCCTTGAATACTAAAGCTTGATGCCGTTGGTGGAATTTCAATTCGACCAACATTTCCAGCTTCGTTCATCCCAACAAGATATTCACCGTTTGCATTAACGATATAATTGTTGTTGTCTAAATACATGTTACCAGCTCTTGAATAAGCTAAGTTGACATCCGCTAATGCGAAGTTATCTGCATCAGTACCAGATGCAAAAACAAACATACCATCTCCTTCTAAAGAAAGGTCTAATGTTCGGTTTGTCGTTTGACGGTTCCCTTGTGTATGGATCACGTCAATCGCACCGATTTGTGAACCTAGTCCAACTTGCTGTGCATTAATTCCCCCACGAATATCTGTTGGTGCTGAAGCACCAGCTATTGTTTGACTCATCATATCTTGAAAAGCGACACGTGATTTCTTGTAGCCAGACGTACTAACGTTGGCAATGTTATTACCGACAACGTCTAGTTGTGTTTGAAAACCTTTCAATCCTGCGATACCAGAATACATTGATCTTAACATTTAAACATTCCTCCTATTGATAGACTCCTGTATCATTCAGTCAACAGGGTCAGGGGCTTCCTGTTAAGGTCCAGCCCTAATCTAATAAAATTGTTCCATTAATATTTGTGAAAATCCGACTTTGTGCTTCATTACGATCAAGCGCTGTTACTACTGTATTATTTTTCGCACTAACTAATAACGTTGCCTCACTCGTAATTACTAATGAATCGGTAATACCTTTTTGTTTTGCTTGTTTAACTTGATTAGCTATTTCTTGCCACTTTTCAGTTGAAATATGAATTTGCCGCTCATCTAATCGATTTTGTGCATGTTTACTTATTTTCAGTTCTGATGATTTTGTTTGTTCTAAAATCGATTGAAACGATTGTAGTGGACGATTATTTTGTGCCACTCTTTGTTGACGATTTTGTAACAACGCCTGTTGTGGCACGTGTTGTATTCGGTGATTCATTTATCCTCCTCCTTTACTCTTTTGAAGGTTGATTAATCCTTAATATTTCATCTGTATAAATTTTACTACCATTATCTAATTCAAGGACAGCGTAACCGTTGCTTTCGCTGACTGCAACTATCTCATTTACTTTAATTTCTTTAGGCTCTTTTACTTGACCCGTTTCTTCATCAATCGCATAATAACTAACTTCTTTCCCAATCAGGTGACTGTATTGAATAACTGGTGACATCATTTGGTTATTAACTAGCATACTGATTGATTGATTCATATTCATCATTTGCTCTAATGAAGAGAATGTCGTCATTTGTGAGATAAATTCTCGATCATCCATTGGATTAAGTGGATCTTGATTTTGAATTTGTGTCATTAATATTTTTAAAAATTCATCTTTACCGAGTTCAGAACTCGGTGTCCCTCTATCTACATTGCGTAAGTAATAAGACGGATCTATTCTCGTCATTTACTACACCCTTTCTTGATATAGTAGATCTTCAAATCGAATCGTTTCTTCATCACGATCAATTTGCTCTGTCTGGCTTGATTGTTGGTTTTGCTCGTGCGATTCTTGTTCGTCAGGCATATCTTCATATGGTGAAGGCTGTTCAACAAAAATTGGTTCAGCTTCTTGCTTTTCAATTACAATGTTATGTGGCGCAAACATATGTCGAAGCTCTCTTATATTTGCCTCAAGCGCTTCTTTAGCCATTTGTGAACTCGCTGTTAGTTTAACGAGCATTTCCCCATCAATTTCGGTCAATTCAACCATAATCGTCCCTAATGATTTAGGTGCTAACTTTAACAATAATTGATTGTTTCCAGATAGATTTTGAATAAATCGACTTTGACTAATCGCTTTTTCAAATTGACTCAATAATTGTTCATTAACTTGTTCAGCCGTCTCAACGGATTGACCAAGTTGAATTTGCAATTGTTCAACGCTTGAGTCTGTTCTTTGCTGACTAAACATCTGACCAAACGTGTTAGCCTGTTCTTCAGTTGTTGAATGCACTTGTTCAAGCGTAGCTCTCACCCACTTTAAAACATCCTTTGAGGTGACGGTTGTGTTTGAGTGATAACTCGTCTTGTCTGCTAACGTTGTTTTCTTAAGAAAGTTTTCATAAACTTTAGCAAAAGTAGTTAGTTTTGACTGATCAGCTTCTTGAGTTGCTAATTGGTCTAACACAACAGATATTGGTTCTTTAGTTGCTTGCATCTGTTTTAATAGATCAAGTAATTGTTTCGCATCATTTTGTGAAAAATCCTCGAATTGATTAAGCACTTGATTAATTGATTCAGCAACAACACGATGACTTACTCGACTACTCTCACTCTTTTCAATTGTTGCTAAATATGTCTCTATCGGGATAATTGGAGTCTGTGTGCTAATCATTTCACTACTTGAATCTTGTTCTGACTCTTCATTCAGAGTTAGCACATTTACTAATTCTTGAATCAGTTCACGATCCAGCTCAATTTTTGATACATCTAATGCTGATAAACCGGTAACTAGCTGTTGAAGATTATTAATCTTTAAATTAAACTCGGTTTCAAACCAGTTAATTAGCATCGCTAAATCATCTTCAGGTAATTGTTCGAGCCAGTTGAGCAATTGATTGACATTTTCCTCAGTCGTCTTTTCCAAACTAACAACATCCGCAACGATTGGAGTCTCACTTGTTGCCTGCCCAATCAACTGACGAAAAGAACCATCAGCAATTGCAGTAGACCGAGCTAAATTTTGTTGATCTATTGTAGCCGTCTGTTGGAAAAAAACTACGTTCATATTCATTTTCCCACCCCCTTTCAGTTAATAAACTAATTTAATCCATTAAAAGCCTTGTGTAAGATGCAGCAGTTTCAGGATCTAAAGCACTTAAAATTGCTGCTTGTTGTTCCTCATCTAATTTAGCTAGGATTTGAACTGCCTCCGCATGATTCAGCTCAGCTAAAACTTGCGCAGCACTTTTAGCTGACATTTCTTGATATGTATTAACTACTTTGTTTAATCCATCATCTAATTCTTGCTGAACTTGTGACTCAGCTTCAGTTAAAGCCTGCTCAAGCTGAAGAGTTAGTCTAGCAATCTCTTGATTGAGCTGATCCAGTTCTGCTTCTTGAATTGACAAGTTCGTTTCTAAATCAAGTTTGTCTTGTTCAAGTGTCGTAATTTGATTTTGCAAGATATTTTCTCGGCGTTCAATCTCAGCTTCCTCATCTGTTGTAACCCATTGGTTGACAACTGGTATTTGATTGGCAAACTCTTTTACCTTAGCACCTGGATTTAGATCAAGTATTGATAAAATAATAAATGTAATTGTGATGGCTAATATCAATGGAATAATAATCAGAAATAGCCATTGCAAAAAACTTGTTTTTTTAGTTTGATTATCTTGTCCTTTTGCCATCGTTATCACCTATTTCCATGGTTGAAATACTGTCTCGTTGATATTTCATCCATCATCTGAATTTCTAAATAATTTTCTTGTTCTTGAAGCTTAAGTTGTTTCTTTTCGATTATTTTTTCAAATTTTTTCACTTCAATATGCTCTTCTGTTAACTTTTGTTGTTTTTTCTCCATTACAGCGCGCTTTTGATTGACTTCAACTTGAACAGTATAAATTCGCTCTTTAATCTGTTCAATAAACGCATAATGAGTGGCCAAAGTTTTTACAGTCCCTGACGATGATAAGTAATAGTTGTACTCTTTTTCTACTTGTTCTTTTTTATTGAGTAGTAGATAAAGTTTTTCTGCACTTCGTTCGAAGTCATTGATAGCTTGTTGATAAGCGAGTAAAGCTTGATTTTTGATATTTTCTTGGTGATTTAAGATTTTATTATAAGCTTTAATCGTGGCCATCTTGCTTACCCTCCATTTAAGACGATCTTCATTCGTTCAATTGCTTCAGCTCTTGTGCATTTATCATCAATTCCTTGTTTTAAGAACTCCGTAATTTTAGGATTAAGCTGAATTGCTCTATCAACTACTGGATTTGTGCCTTTTTTATATGCACCTATTTGGATTAATTCATAGTTTTCTTCATAAACTGAAATGTTTAAGCGCATTTCATTTGCTAATTTTTGTTCATCAGTTGTCGTTATTTGTGGCATCACACGACTGATTGATTTCAAAACATTAATCGCTGGGAATTGACCTTGTTCTGCTAGGCGGCGGTCTAGGACAAAGTGTCCATCTAAAATCCCTCTAGTTGCATCCGCAATTGGATCATTTAAATCATCACCGTCAACTAATACTGTATAAAAAGCAGTGATCGTTCCTTTGTCACTCGTGCCTGTGCGTTCAAGTAACTTTGGTAATAAACCGAACACAGAAGGTGGGTAACCTTTCGTAGTTGGTGGCTCACCTGTCGCAAGTCCAACTTCTCTTTGCGCCATCGCAACACGTGTAACAGAATCCATCATTAAGTTAACATTGTAGCCAAGATCCCTAAAGTATTCACTAATTGCGGTTGCTGTGTAAGCCCCTTTAATTCGCATCAGTGCTGGTTGATCAGAAGTTGCTACAACGACGATTGATCGTTTTAAGCCTTCTTCTCCTAAATCTTTATCGATGAACTCTTTTACCTCTCGACCTCGCTCACCAATTAAGCCGATTACGTTAATGTCTGCCTCACTATTTCTAGCAATCATCCCTAATAAGGTACTTTTACCAACTCCACTACCAGCAAAGATCCCAACCCTTTGTCCCTTACCAACTGTTAACATCGTGTCAAGGGTTTTTATCCCTAGTTCGATTGGTTCTAAAATACGTGGTCGATCAAGTGGGTTAGGTGGCATTTGCTCAGTGTCAACACCTTGTAAACCTAACGGAAGGAGTGAGTGATCAAGTGGTTGTCCTAAAGCATCGATCACTTTACCGACTAAACCTTTACCAACTTTAACTTTTAGCGATTGGTCAGTCGCTTCAACTAGGCTGCCAGGGCCAATATCATTAATTTGTGAATACGGCATCAGTAGAACTTTTTCACCAGTGAAACCAACAACTTCTGCCATGATTTTCTTACCATTTTCCGAATGAATATAGCAGACGTTTCCAATATTTACTTCAGGTCCAATTGATTCAATCATCAAACCAATTACGCGGTCAATTTTACCGAACCTAACATAAGAATCCATCCGTTCAATCGTTGCTAAATAACTATCGATGTTCACGTCTGATTTCCTCCATTACTTCAAATAAACGTGTTTTAATTTTTGTTAATTGCTGATCTACTGAAACATCAAGTTTTGAATAAGGTGTTTTAATCACACAATCACCTGTTGCCAAAGTTGCCAAAGGATGAATCGTGAGCATCGTTTCAGGGTCTAATAGCGTCATTAATTGATCGCGTTGATCGGTTACGGCTTCGTAGTCATCCGCACTCGTATAAAGCTTAATCGACGGTTGATCATGAACTTCTTGAATCGCTGCCTTAACCATTTCAACAAAAGCGCTATTTTCAGCAATCTCATAGTTGATGATTTTACTCGCAATTTTGCTCGCTAACTCTAAAACAGTTGCATCATTTTGCCCTAAAATTTTAAAATACTCTGCACGGGCTGCTTCAACAATATCATCAGCTTGTGTTAGCTTTTCTGTTAGTGATTTCAAACCATGCTCTTGCCCTTCTTGATAACCTTCAGAAAATGCACCTTGCTTCGTTTCTTCAATCAATTGTTCTTTTTCGGTTAGCCAGTCATTTTTTAACGTTTGTATTTCTTCTTCAGCAACCCGGACTTTCGTTTTTATTGCTTGATTTGTTTTTTCTAATTGCTGTTCTGCTGCTTGAATTTGCTCAGTTAACTGCTTCAGTTGACTGAGTTTTTCCTCTTCTGCAGTTTGACTTGTGTCTGATTCGATTACCGGAAATGTAATCGGTTTTAATTGGATTGTCTTTGTATTTGTTTGTTGCCGAGCGTCAGACAATAATATCATCTCCTCCGCCACGTGCAATGACAATTTCACCAACTTCTTCTAAACGACGAATCGAGCCAACAATTCTTTGTTGGGCTTCTTCAACATCGCGAAGGCGGACAGGCCCCATATACTCCATCTCTTCTTTAAAGGTTTCTGCCATTCGTGTTGACATGTTTTCAAAGATAACATTTTGAACTTCTTCACTAGCCACTTTAAGCGCAAGACGAAGGTCATCATTTTCAACTTCACGAATGACTCGTTGAATCGCACGGTTATCTAAGGTAACAATATCTTCAAAGACAAACATGCGTTTCTTAATTTCTTCTGCTAATTCAGGATCTTGTACTTCTAATGCGTCAAGTATTGTTCGCTCTGTACTTCGATCGACACCATTTAACACTTCTACAACAGCCTGAATTCCACCAGTTTGAGTATAGTCTTGAGTCACAGTAGCAGATAGTTTCTCTTCAAGGATTTGCTCAACTTGATAAATAATTTCTGGTGATGTTGAATCCATAATTGCAATTCGCTTAGCTACATCCGCTTGAACTTCTTGTGGGAGTTCAGATAAAATTTGTCCTGCTTGTTCATTATCTAAATAAGACAGCACTAGAGCGATCGTTTGTGGATGCTCATTTTGAATAAAGTTTAGAATCTGTGCAGGATCCGCTTTTCTAGCAAAATCAAATGGTTTAACTTGCAGAGATGAAGTTAATCGTGCAATAATTTTTTGTGCTTCATCGCCACCAACTGCTTTTTCTAAAACCGTTCTGGCATAACCAATTCCACCTTGTGAAATGTAATCTTGCGCTAAGGCAATTTGATGAAATTGCTCCATAACTTCCTCTTTTTGCTCTGTATCAACTTTTTTAACTGAGGAAATTTCTAATGTTAACTTTTCAATTTCTTCTTCTGTTAAATGCTTATATATTTGTGCCGAAACATCGGGGCCAAGTGAAATAAGCAGAATTGCTGCTTTTTGTCGACTACTAAGTGCGTGTTTATTTCTAGCCATTCAGCTCTCCCCCTAATCTTCTGATATCCAAGAACGTAATAATTTAGCGAATTCATCAGGCTTATCTTGAGCCATTTTTTCAAGTTGCTTTCTTTTTAGCGTACTCTCAGTTGTTTCAGGTCCATCGATCTCTGGAATCTCTAATTCCTCATCACCTTCAGCAGTATAAGCATACTCTTCTTCGACATATGCTGGCTTTCTTGTCACTAAGATAATGATAAGCACGATAATTAAGAGCAATAAAATACCTCCCACGATCATGATCCATAATGGGATACCCGCCGTTGGTTGATCAAACACATCGACACCACTAAATTCTTGAAAAACAATCGATACGTTTGGTGTGTCCATTGCCCCCTGATAAGTACCATCAACAGTTGTTTCAATAATCGAGTCTAAGATCGAAGCAATTGCCGATTCAACATTTGCTTGTTCAGCTCCAGTTAATAATTCTGGTAAACCATCAGCACCAAGCGTACCTTTCCGACTATCGACTGCGACTTGAATGCCTAAATCGCGAATCTTATATGGACTTTCACTAATTTCTCGATGGATCCGGTTAATCTCGTAGTTAACTGAGTCCTGAATCAATTCGTAATCGCCTTGCCCAACATCTCCGGCAGGGTAATTAAAGGGCTCTTCCTCACCAGTTCCGACAGTTCCATCAAAAGCACCAGCACCCGAGTATGTTTCATGAATGCTTTCAACACTAATAGGTAAGCCTTCAATTTCTTCACTGACAGGATCAACGAGCTGTTCGACCCGATTTTCTTGAGTAAAATCAATATCTGCCGTAACCGAGGTAACGACCTTGTCTCCACCAATCATGATACTCAACATCTGCTGGACACGTCGTTGAATGTCACGCTCAATATCTTTTTTAATTGCTTGTTGTGATGCATAGACATTACCACTAGAAAATTGTCCTTCATCTTCAAGATCATAATGATTAAAATTTTGATCAATAATACCAATATTCTCAACCGGAAGATTTGGGACTGATTTTGAAACTAAGTGATAAAGCGCGTTGATTTGCGTAGGTTCAAGTCGGAAACCTGGAGCAACTTCTAAAACAATCGATGCTGTTGCTTGATCTAATTCATCACTAACGAAAATTTGCTGTTGTGGCATAGTAATCATGACATTAGCATTATTAATCCCTGAGATACTCGTTATTAGATTCGCTAATTCAGTACGAGTGGCATCTAGTTTCATAATGTCAAATTCGTTATCAGTTACACCCCACGAGCTATTTTGGCTGAAGAATGAGTAGTCAATTCCACCACTTTGTGGAATGCCTTGTGCAGCTAGATCAACTAACAAACCATTAGCTTGCTCTTCTGGCACATGGATTGTAGCACCTGCGTCGCTCACCTCATATTGAACACCTCTTGCATCAAGTTCCGCTTTAATTTGTCCTGCTTCTTGTAATGAGAGGTTGCTATACAAAGGAACCATCGTAGTACGTGTTACAAGGATGCTTCCACCAACAACGATCATTAAAAAAATCAAAATTGAAATAATAATAATGCCTTTATCTTTCTTTGTACGATTACTCCAAAATTCTATGAGTTTATCTTTTTGCTGATTTATTTTTTCTTTCATATTGCGCCTCCATACCAATCAACATTCATTTGAAGTGTCAAACCTATATTTGCATCCGCATGATTTCATTGTAAGCATCGATAACTTTACTTTGCACTTCAACAGCTAAGCTCATGGATAGTGACGCTTTTTGTGCGGTAATCATAACATCATGTAATTGATCAATTTGACCATTAACAAGCATTTCAGTTTTTAGACCAGATTCAATTTGTGAAGAATTTAATTGTTCAAGCGCTTGCTTAAATTGATCTGAAAATTGAGTTTGCTTAGAATATTGGTCTGTTTGATTATTCGCTTTTATGTAAGTATCCGGCTGAATAGATTGTAATGACTGTAGATCAATACGCATTATTTTCACCCTTTCCGTTATTATCTGCCAATCTCAAGTGTTTTCATTAGCATACCTTTTGTTGCATTTAATGCTGTGACGTTTGCTTCATACGAACGTGTCGCACTCATTAAATCAATCATTTCTTGAAGTGGATCAACATTTGGCATTTGTACATAGCCGGCTTCATTCGCATCCGGATGTGTCGGATTAAAAACTAACGTAAATGGTTCGTCGTCCTCAGTTATTGCCGTTGCCTTTACCCCATTCATCGCTACATTACTTCGTTGCTTAACACGACTTAAATGGCTAGCAAACGAATGTCCACTCTCCTGAAAGCGGACAGTTTTACGACGATATGGTTCGAATTCTCCATCAGCATTGATTCGTGCACGTGTTGTTTCAGCATTGGCAATATTTGAAGAAACAACATCCATTCTTAATCTTTGTGCAGTAAGTGCTGATCCACTTGTATTCATACTGTTAAAAATACTCACAATTAATTACCTCCTCGAATCACAGTTTGCAACGTGTCAAATCGTCCATTTAATCGATCGACTAGTGCTTGTTGATAAATTTGGTTGTTGGCTAATTCAACCATCTCCTTATCGACATCGACATTGTTCCCATTGTGATTATAAGTTGTGTTTTTATTAGCATAAATTCTAAAGCCACGATCCGAACCTCCAAAGTCAAGGTGGCGTGAGTCAGTCCTATTAGCCTGAAAACTTTTCACTTGCTCCAATTCTAATAAACTTTTAAACTTAACATCCTTAGCCTTATATCCAGCTGTATCTACATTGGCGATGTTATTGGCGATTGTTTCATTTTTCAAATGGGCATAGTTTAAACCGTGATGTAAATTATCGATAGTACGTCCAAAAATCGACACTTTCCTACCTCCTTTTAACTATCATGCAATAAAAATAAAGTAAGCTACTAATATATTTAATCATTCGACAACCTAATTTACTACAAACTAAGTCAATTATATTGAATTTTTAAGTAAAAATCACTACTTTTTACTATTTCACGACTAAAGTTATCAATATTTCTTTAATGAACCCGACTATTTCCCTAGTTAATATTCCTGTCGTTATTTGACTGTTTTCGTAGAAATTACTCATATTTTCATTATCCCATAAAACAGCCTAAAAACCAATTAAATTATAGCTTTATAAGTGTTTTTGTTCTTAATTTGTTAACTATTTGAGCCTAAAGACTCAGTATTATTCTTAATATCAATTAGGTAATCGCTTTTTTAGGTCTATTGGTGGTTTGTTGGTTAAATTAAGTAAATCCTGCATTATTCATAACTTGATTTTTTATAGGTGATTTGCCCATTAAATTGCCAAAAGTGAATGCCAGTTAGG
>NZ_BAABDL010000018.1:0-6419 GCF_039539605.1 Amphibacillus indicireducens
AAACAAACCCTCTAAACCCTTTTACATCAAGGATTTAGAGGGTTTTTCATTTAATTAAGTGTCAAACTCGGGACTATAACTGCTTAGTACTGACTAGCAATCACGTTTGGGAATTCAGGTAACACACGATTGTTCCACATCGGACAATTTTTGATGCAAAGATCAAAAAAATGTCCGATATTTAATAAAAAGCACAAAAATTGATCTGGATCAATTGTTCGGTGCTGAATCTGCGTTATCGTTTAATTATCCATTGGTTGGCGCGTTTTTTATCAATTGATTTGGATAGATTCATTAGAAATATCATTTATTTTGCAAAACTTGATCCAGGTCAATTCGTTAAGTTGAGAAACGCACTATACTATAGTTAATCAAACAAAACATTAATAAAAGGAGAATGTAAAATGTCAAAAGCAACAATTTCATTAGAAACATTATCATGTCCATCATGTTTACAAAAAATTGAGGCGGCGGTTAAAGGTGTTAACGGTGTTGATGCAGAGAGCGTGAAAGTGATGTTCAACTCAAGTAAAGTTAAGCTCGATTTCAATGCAGATGTAGCACCAATTGAAATAATCGAAAAAGCGATTGAGAAAATGGGCTATCCAGTTATTAAATCTAAAGTAAAATCTGCTTAATCATTTAAATCTCATACAGCTTAGAAATTCTAGAACTTAGCGACATTTATGCAGATAATATATGATGCAAATACGCTAAGTTCTAGTTTTTTTATGTAAAAAATATAATTTTTTCTAAAACTTGATCGGCGTCAATTCGCGGCTAAAGCAAACAGGATATAGTTGATTTATCAAACATAGACAAACTTAAAATGAGGAGGAAGCAGTTATGCAAATTAAAATATTGAGACAAAAAAATCGAATGACTTGGATGAGTGGTATTTTAATCGTTATCGGTTTTATCGCTCATTTTGGCTTTAACAATGTAACGATATTCAATACGACTTTTATTATCGCATCAATCTTAGGAGTTGCCCCGATTGCTATCCAAGCTTATCAGGCATTAAAAGTAAAAGTTGTCAGTATCGATGTTTTAGTAACAATCGCTGTTATTGGGGCATTTTTAATTCAAAACTATGAGGAATCAGCAATCGTTACGTTCCTGTTCCTGTTCGGTGGTTACTTAGAACAACGAACATTGAATCAAACACGTTCAGCGATTAAAGAATTAACTGAAATTGCACCAGAAAGTGCGCTAAAGCAAATCGAAGATGGTGAATTTGAAGAGGTTGATGTTGACGATGTTGATGAAGGTGACATTTTACTCGTAAAAACAGGAGCAAAAGTTCCAGTTGACGGTACTGTTTTAACTGGTGAAGGCCACATTAACGAAGCAAGTATTACCGGTGAATCAGAACCTGTTAGCAAGCGCGAAGGTACAAACGTCTTCGCTGGAACAATTTTAGAAAATGGGACGATTCAAATTCGTGCTGATCGTGTTGGTGAAGATACAACATTCGGTAAGATTATCGAATTGGTTGAAGAAGCTCAAGACTCAAAGTCAGAAGCAGAGCGTTTTATCGATCGCTTTTCAAAATGGTATACACCAGCTGTCTTAGTCTTAGCTTTCATCGTTTGGCTGTTCTCACGAAATGTCGAATTAGCCATTACCGTATTAGTTCTCGGTTGCCCGGGTGCATTAGTGATTGGTGTTCCTGTTTCAAACGTTGCCGGAATTGGGAATGGCGCACGTAATGGTGTGCTATTAAAAGGTAGCGAAGTGATCCACGATTTTAGCCGTGTCGATACAATTTTATTCGACAAAACAGGTACATTAACAGTTGGGAACCCCGAAGTTGCTGAAAAAGCGTATTACGGTTCAAACATCGATGAAGTCTTGGGCTATCTAGCAAGTGTTGAACGCGAATCAGATCACCCACTCGCAAAAGCTGTCTTAAAAGATATTGGCGAAACAACCTTCTCAACAGTAGAAGATACAGAAGTTGTAAAAGGTGGCGGAATTGTTGCTACCGTTAACGGACACCGCATTGCGATCGGTAATGTTGCTCTAATGGAACAAGAAAATGTCACATTAAACGAACAAGCTGAAGCAGATATTTGGGCATTTGAGAAAAACGGAAATTCTTTAGTCTTAACCGCAGTTGATGGCAAATTGAAAGTCTTGATGGGAATCCGTGACCAAATTCGACCAGGTGTGAAAAAAGACCTTCAAGCATTAAAACGTTTAGGCGTGAAAAACTTAATCGTTCTGTCTGGTGACAACCAAGGAACAGTTGATTTGGTAAGTAAAGAGCTCGGTCTCACTGAAGCACACGGGCACATGTTACCTGAAGATAAAGCAGCTTACTTACAAAAGCTACAGGCGAAAGGTCAAATTGTTGCCTTCGTTGGTGATGGTGTAAACGATAGTCCTTCGCTGGCACTTGCAGATATCGGAATTGCGATGGGGAGTGGAACAGACGTTGCAATTGAAACATCAGATGTTGTCCTAATGAATTCAGACTTTAGCCGTTTACCACATGCATTGGGCTTAACAAAAACAACAGCCCGAAACATGCTGCAAAATATCGTCATTGCCGTCGGTGTCGTGATCATTCTACTCGCAAGTGTTTTCTTCAGCGACTGGATGAACATGTCGATCGGTATGTTAGTCCATGAAGCAAGTATTCTAGTCGTGATCTTTAACGGGATGAGATTACTGCGCTATCGACTGAGAGGACATAATGTAAACAGCGACAGTGTTAACTAATCAACTCATTTCAACAAAAAAGTCTCTAACCATGTTTAGGACTTTTTGTTTATCAAAAATTTCCACAATCTTATTTGCAAAACATACGATAACATGCTATATTAATAGATCGAGTAACAAATAAATGAATCTGGCATGCTACAGTGTTTTTTGTTTATGCTTATTCAAACTGGAGCGACTACAGGGTCGCAAGAATGCAAGAGTAGGTAGGGCTTGCGTTGCTTAGGTAAGAGAACATCCAGTAGAAAAATACCGCGGTAAAGTGAAGTTTTTAAAAAGTTTATGTTATTCCACAATGATCACCAACAATGAACAATTTAAGAAATTTCCCACCCGAAACAAACGGGAAATATAATAAAAATTATCTGTTACTTTAAATCAAAGGGGTACTCTTTTTATCAAAGGGTATCCCTTTACTAATTGAGCAAAAAAGATTAGAATCTGATCAAATGACAAGCTCGATAGTTTTATGAGATAATACAACTCATCAATTAATTAGATAGGAGTCTATAATAATGAAGTGTAAAATTAATCGAAATGCAGCTAAAGAATTAAAGAAAATTCTCGCGACAGAAGAAGCAGATGATAAAATGATTCGTGTTTACGTCACTGAAATACACGGCAACCACGCACATTATGACTTCAAGCTTGATACACCAACAGAGCATGATGAAATTGTTAAAACAGATAAGGATATTGATATCTTACTTGATAGTCGTGAGGATTTCCTTGACGGTGTTTGGATTCAATATTTCTACGTAGGCGATCAGCCAGGTTTTCAAATTGTCAACAATTCTAAAGGCTGGCCATTGAATCATTAATTATATTTAGACAAAAATAAAGCCCAGACCGTTAATTTTGGTTTGGGTTTTCCATTTATCTTAAATTAAGTTGTATTCGCTTTGCAGCTTTCTAATCCGTCTGTTACATCTTTACTCAAGTTAAAAAATCTTTCCAACCTCTAGCTTAAAATTAATTAACCCCACGTTGCAAGACTTTAATTTCTGCCTGAGCTGTCCTAAGATCATAATTTGTTAACATAAACTTTTGATCAATCAAGTCTATTTTGTGATCTAACTTTGCTATATCTTCTTTTAATTCTACTCTTGTTTCATCAATTTTTCGCTCTAAATTAATTTGATTCGTTGCTAACTCAGTAAACTTATGCTCTAAATTAGTTTGACTCGTGATCAACTCAGTAACCGCACTTAAAATTTCTTCATTTCTCACTTCTTTACGCACTTCAAAACACCCTCCTTCCATTTTTGATATTTTTACACATTCAGACATCTTTTTTAGTAGCTTAACTATAACAAATAGCCTGTCGATTGTCTAGAGACAAAAACAGCCAAAACCCTGATATATCAATGTTTAAAATTAAAAAACAGCTGAAGAATTCAGGCTGTTTTTGCATTATTTATCTGAAAATCTGTTGAACAAGCACCTTTAGTTACTTGTTTATCATTTTCTAAAATACCTCACCAATGTTAGTTAACACGAAAGGCAAAATCAGATCATAACTGAAACTGCGCCTTAAACCAGATCAGCCTTTTTTGCTGTCGTTCTAAATGTCATTTCTGTCATAATGATCATTAAAATAACAAAAATGAATAGATAGACAGGTAGGATTGCAAAGCTCGTCAAATGACCGAGAAATCCAAATAGCGGCGGAATAAAAGTTGCACCGACATAAGCACTTGCCATTTGAATCCCGATAATTGCGCCAGAATGCTCTGCACCAAAATTACTTGGTGTCGAATGAATAATACTAGGATAGATTGGCGCACATCCGAAGCCAATAATAACAAATCCGGCAAGTGAGGCAGTTGGATTTCCTGTAGGAATCAGCAAAGAAATAATGCCACAGGATAAGATCAAGGTACCGAAAACAATCATTTTCCGGTCTCCAAGCTTATTCGCAATAAGACCACTTAAAAATCTACCTGCAGTTATCCCGATATAAAACAGTGATGCAAATTGGGCTGCTTGTTCTACTGTTATGTTCTTCACTTCAACTAAATAAGTACTCGCCCAATACATCGCAGTTGCCTCTGCAGCACAATAGGCAAAAAAACCAGTTAGAAGATAAGGAACTCCCTTGATTTTCAAGGCATCAATTAATCCAATACTCTTTGTTTGACTTGCTTCTTCTCGTTGATTAACCTTCCAAACAGGAAGAGTGACAATTAGAAGTAGACCGATCCCAAGCTGAATAAGACCGACAATGCGATATCCGTTATTCCAAGTCAAGTTTGTCAAAGCATAGCTCATAACAAAAGGACTGATAACCGCGCCTACTCCCCAAAAACTATGTAACCAGTTCATATGCTTTGAAGAATAGTGGAGTGCAACATAATTATTCAATGCTGCATCAATCGCCCCTGCACCTAGACCATAAGGAATCGCAAAGACAAGCAACATCCAAAACTGACTTGCAAAAGAAAAACCTAACAAAGCAATCGCTGTAAGAAATACACTAGCAGTTGTTACCATCCTGGTGCCAAACTTCTTTGTTAATTTATCAGACAGAAGACTTGTCACAATCGTTCCACCTGAAATAACCATCGAAATAATTCCCATATAAGATATTGGAATACTCAAATCATTATGTATCACAGGCCATGCTGAACCTAGCAGTGAATCAGGAAGCCCAAGACTAATAAATGCTATGTAAATAAGTATAAGTAAAAGTGAATACATTGCTACCACTCCAAATTTCATGTTTATTTTTACCGATTGAAGATCATTGATCTATAAGTTTTTTCTATGAATGATCAAAACAGGTAACTGTGCCAAAAAAGCTCCTTGCCCATTGTATCCTTGTCGCTCACTTTCTGTCAATTAATCAAACAAAATAAATCTAGCAGATCATAACTGAAATATTTAGACCTCAAATCAACTGTAAAACTGCAAAAAAATACTCTGTTTTAGATAGCATATCCTGCTCATCCAAAACGGAGTATATCACCATAATTATATTACTTCGCATTTTGAAGGACTTTTACTTCAGCTTGGGTTTTTGTTAAACCTCCGGATAAAATCACTAGTTGTGTATCTACGACGTCAATTTTCTCATTGACCTTGCTAAACTCTTGTTTAATGTCTTTATCCATCGTCTCAATCCGCGTCTCGAGAGCGTCCATTCTACTGTTTAAGCGTTCATCTAGGGTGTCAATTCTACCGCTCAAGCGCTCGTCAAGAGAGTCAATTCTAACACTCAAGCGCTTATCCACTTGTGACACATATTGGGCTAATTCATTAACCGCTAAGAATATTGCTTCATTAGTTATTTCTTTCCCCACTTTTTCGCCTCCAATCATATTCAATAATACGACTAAATTCGATCATTTCTTGATTTGATTTTAGCAGAATTTTATTAATTCGTCTATGAGTTAGATCTCCATAAATCCCTTATTATCAAGGACAACAATGAAATTTCCGGGCGTTTTTTAGCTTGTTTTTATTATTTAAGCATTAATTCTTTCAATTCCTATCCTTTTTCAACATGATTTTATGATTTAAATTAATCGACTATTTGATCGGTAGCTCTTCGTCATTTAGAAAGAAAATTGAAGCCCAACTCTAGCTGCTTGGACTTCAAATATTTGCATTATAAAACTACAACCTAGATTATTCATAGCCCAATCATAAAACCTGAATAAACCGCATCAAATCAATTAAAAATAACCAAT